>CAZGIU010000041.1:0-4630 GCA_964526535.1 uncultured Candidatus Saccharibacteria bacterium
AGAAGAGGTTTGGGTAAAATAGTTTATGATAGCGATCCTAAAAAACTTGTTGAAAAGCTAATTTTATTAATCAAAAAAGAAAAAAAGAAAACTAACGGCCAGAAAAAGCATTAATTAACAAGCTTAAATATCCCTTGATTTAAAATAACCTTTCTGTTAATGTTATTTGTTCTCTAGTCCCTTGAAAAGGAGGTGATATCGTTGAGTGATTACTCGCTGATGTTCTTGGTTTTGATTTTCGTCCTAATAATTATCAAACTTGGACTTGACGTTAGAAAGCTCAAGCGCGAAAATAACCAACTTAGGGAATTGGTAACTATTGATAGTCTTACCAAAGTTGGCAACCGACGTTCTCTTGACAACACTCTGGAAGAAGAAATTAATCGAAGTATCAGATCAGGCAATCCAATGATTTTCGGCATTCAAAGAGATTAACTTTTTGATTGGTTACGCTAAAGCAGACTCTATCCTTACTGGTGTTGCTGAGATTATTTCTAAGAACCTAAGAAATACCGACAAAGTTTTCCGCTATGGTGGTGATGAGTTTGCTGTTATTATGCCTCATGCCAACACTGAAAAAGCAGAAGTTATCCTTTCCAGAATTAGTCAAATAGTTATTGAAGAGTTTCAAATATCTGACAATCCTTCAATAACTGTGTCGGTTAGTATCGGTATTACGGAATTTCCTAATGATAACCTAGTAATTGGTTTTGGTAGAGACTCATCTCTAATTATCTCCGACCTTATTACTCAAGCCTCAGAGGCTCTACTTAAGTATGCCAAGAATACTCACGAAATCTCCGTTTACAATAAATTACATCACACTACCTAATGGTAGATTTTTTTTATCTAAAACTTGACATAATGTTTAAGCTTCGATATTATTGTTATATCCCCCATGGGGGGGATATAGATAAAAAGGAACAAAATGAGAGAAAAAAAAAGTATTAATGTATTGCATCGAGCAAAAATTATTCAAGGCCATTTAAATAAAGTAGTCAAGATGATTGAAAAAAAAGAATACTGTATCGACATTCTTAACCAGTCTTATGCTGTTCAGAGGGCTTTACAGAAATTAGATGAAGCTCTTTTGAGCAATCATTTAAATACTTGTGTGGTTAAACAAATTAAAAATGGACAAGCGAGTGATGCTGCCAAAGAAGTATTAGAAGTTTTTAAAAAGAGGGGGGGGTGAAAAATTGAAAGACATAATTCATATTTATGGCATGCATTGTAAGTCCTGCGAGGTTTTACTAGAAAACAAGATAAGTCAAGTTAAAGGAATCGGTAAGGTTAAAGCAAGTAACAAAAAAGGCACAATAGAAATACACAGCAAAGATGGTTATGAAAAGGAAGTGGTTCTTGAAAAAATAACAGAAGCTGGCTACAAAATTGATCCAGTTGATATACCCATGGTTAGACTTATAGGGAATGACAAACGAGATATTCTAATTTCCTTGATAATAATTTTTATCTTAATTGTTATTTTTAATAATACCAATTTATTCAAAAGAATTTCACAGAGCTTAACTGGTGGCACCGATTTTTTTACTATCTCTTTAGTGGGTTTAGTAGCTGGTTTTTCTACTTGCATGGCCTTGGTCGGTGGCTTAGTTTTGGGAATTTCGGCTAGATTTTCTGAAAAGCATCCAGAAACTAAAACTATTTCAAAATTTAAACCCCATATATTTTTTAATGCTGGTAGAATAATTTCCTTTTTTATTTTAGGAGGATTTATTGGAGCAATAGGATCTTTTTTGCAGTTTTCAAACTTTATTACCGGTTTATTGATTATTGCAGCTGGAGTTTTTATGTTTTTTTTAGGCATAAAAATTCTTGAAATATTCCCAAGATTTAATAATGGATTAGTTGCTCCTAAATTTATCTCTAAATATTTAGGCTATAATTTTCAGAAATCAAAAGAATATAGTCATTTAAATTCTTTTATTTTGGGTGGTTTAACTTTTTTCTTGCCCTGTGGCTTTACTCAAGCTATGCAAGTATTGGCAATCTCTACTGGTAGTTTTTGGCAAGGGTCTCTTATTATGGGCGCATTTTCCTTAGGTACTTTGCCAGGACTATTAGGTATAGGTTGGTTAACCTCTTGGTTTAGTAAAAACAATCTATTCTTCAAATTTACCGGAATATTAGTGATACTTCTTTCTCTTGTTAATATTTCAAACGGATTAAACATTTCAGGCATTAAATCCTGGGCAAGTTCAGTTGGTAATAGTTTAAGCCAACTTTTCTATAAAGAAACGCCGGAAAGAATTGATACATTTAGCGATCCGAACACTTTGGTTTTAGAAGCTGTTTATGATCCTGATGATTATTATAAACCAATAAAACCTGATTATTTTGAAGTTTTTGTAAATCAACCAGTTAGGATAGAGATTTATGCCAAAGGTGATGGTCAGGGCTGCATGGGTTCGGTAATGATACCAAGGCTTGTAAATAAACCTCAATATTTTATCAAAAATAAAAAAGTGATTTTAGAATTTAAGGCTAAATCTAGGGGTGAGTATTTGGTTACTTGTGCTATGGGGGTTATTGCAGGCAAGATTAATGTTAAGTAGTAATAAAAGGAGTTTGTCATGATCGATAATAAAGAAATAAAATTAAAAATTAAAGGTATGCATTGCGCTAGCTGCACTCTTAATGTAAAGAATAAGCTTAATGAAATTAAGGGGGTAAAAAAGAGCAATGTCAGTTACATAGGAGAAAGTGCAACCATAGAATATGAGGGCGAATCTCCTGATAAAATGGTTATTGAGGCAATAGAAAATTTGGGTTACAAAGCCTTTTTAGATACTACCTCAGAACAAGATGGCAAGCATGCCACCGATTCAGTTTGTGGGATGAAAGTTCTTAAGAGTAATTCAATTAAAAAGGAACTTGATAATAAAACTTATTATTTTTGTAGCCAAGAATGTTTAGATAAATTTGAAGCCCCTGAAAAAGAGTTGTCTAAAATGAAAAAAAGAGTAACTGTGGCGGTTTCAGGGGTTATTATTCTTGGAATTCTAAGACTTATAGCTACTTTTACTTTAGCAACTGGAGTTAGTATTTTAAGCTGGACTCCAATTCCCTGGTTACCATTTTTTACTTGGGGAATATGGCTTTTTATAATAACAACCCCTATTCAGTTTATTGGCGGTTGGTCTTTTTATAAAGGGGCTTATAATGCCATTAAGAATCGGACCCTTAACATGGATTTTTTGATTGCTATGGGTACTTTAACTGCTTATTTTTACAGCGTGTTCATAGTTTTTTTACCAGAAGTTTTGCCGGTTTCAGAAAAAGATGTTTACTTCGAAGTCTCGGCAGTTATTATTGCCTTTGTTCTTTTGGGTAAATTTATGGAAGACTATATGAAGAGAAAAACCTCTCTAGCGGTTAAAAAACTTTTAGATTTGCGTCCCAAGAAAGCCCATGTTATTAGAGAAGGTAAAGAAATTGAAATTTCCGCTGAAGAAATTATGGTAGGCGAAACAGTTTTAGTTAAGCCAGGCGAGAAAGTCCCAGTTGATGGAAAAGTTTTAGAAGGTGAAACTTATATTGACGAATCTATGGTTACAGGCGAAAGCAATCCGGTCGCCAAAAAGAAAGATTTTGAAGTTATTGGAGGTACTCTTAATAAACATGGGATGATAAAATTTAAAGCTTTAAAAGTGGGTTACGAAACAACTTTAATGCAAATAGTAAAAATGGTTGAGGAGGCTCAGTCTTCTAGTGCTCCCATCCAAAGAATTGCTGACAAAGTTAGCGCCATCTTTGTGCCTTTAGTTATTAGCGTGGCACTATTAAGTTTTCTTACCTGGTGGTTTTTCGGTAATTTTACTTTAGGCATTCTTTCATTTGTAGCCGTCTTAATTATCTCCTGTCCTTGTGCTTTAGGGATTGCTACCCCAACAGCTTTAATGGTTGGTGTTGGCAAAGGAGCTGAAAGCGGTATTTTAATTAGAGGTGGTGAATATTTAGAAAGAGCTTATAAATTGCAGAAGTTAGTCCTTGATAAAACTGGTACTTTAACCAAAGGTAAGCCCGAAGTGACAGACTTTATAGCCTTAGAAAAAGTAAGAGAAAAAGAAGTTATTCGGCTGGTAGCTTCTGTTGAAAAAGGTTCAGAGCATCCTTTAGCAGATGCAATCTTAAGATTTGCTTCAGAAAAAAATATAAAATTATCCGATGTTAGAAAATTTAAAGCAATAGAAGGTAAAGGTGTGTTTGGTGTTATAGATCAACATGAAGTACTTGTTGGTAGTCCAAAATTATTAAGAGATAAAAATATCAATTTAAAAAACAAAGATTCTGAAATTGAGCGTTTAGAGCTTGAAGGTAAAACTGTGATAATTGCAGCCCAAGATAGCAAGATAATAGGGATTTTTGCTATTGCCGATTCCCTTAAGGACACATCAAAAGAAGCAGTTTTTGCTTTAGAAAAAATGGGCTTAGGTCCTATTATGCTAACTGGTGATAATGAAAGAACCGCAAAAGCCATTGCTAAAAAAATTGGCATCAAGACTGTTATAGCTAATGTTTTGCCTGCTGAAAAAATGGAGGTTATTAAAAAACTTCAATCGGAAAATAATGTGGTTGCTATGGTGGGAGATGGTATAAATGATGCCCC
>CAZGIU010000042.1:0-4630 GCA_964526535.1 uncultured Candidatus Saccharibacteria bacterium
ACTATTTTATGTCTGGAGGCCTTGCCAGACAAGATAAGCCTGGAGCTTGCCTGGGCAACACTTCTTCATGATATAGGTAAACCAGACACTTTTTCTATTAAAGAAAGAATTCGTTTTGATGGTCACGCTGAAAAAGGTGAGGAAATAACAGATAAAATTGCTAAGAGACTCAAGTTTTCCAGATCATTAAGAGAAAATGTTAAATGGCTTGTTTATCATCATATGACAACAGGAAATGTTTTAAAGATGACACCATCTCACCGACTGGAATTTATTCACCATCCTTTATTTGGTGATTTGCTAGAACTTCTTAGAGCAGATGAATTAGGCTCTGAACCAAGTGATTTATCTTTATACGAAAATCTCAGAAATATTTATCTTAAAAAAGAGAAGCTATTGCCTGTACCTAAAAAATTAATAACAGGTAGAGAGATAATGAAGAGATTTAATATAAAAGAAGGGCCACTGTTGGGTAAGCTTTTAAAAGATATTCATAAATTACAGGTTGAGGGTAAGATTAGTTCAAAAAAGCAGGCTATTTATTACATAGAAAAACAAATAAAATAATGTGTCAAACCAAAGTAGAAACTTCCTCTTTATAAATTGAGTTTTTAGTTTTTTATTGCTATAATTTTCTTTCAAGAGAAAAAAAGTGGACTTGAAAAATTTTATAAATTCACTAAAAAATAAAAGGATTTATATAGTTGGTTTGGTTGCTGCCGAATCGGCTTCTTTTGCGGAATTCGTTATTGATAATAAACTTGATCAATTTACTATTGCTTCAGACTTATCAACTAAAAATTATTTTAGTGATTCTTTTGATAAGTTTCACCAAGCCTTAAGCAAAAGTCAAAGGCAGAAACTTTTTTATAAGATTAAAAAATCGAATATTAAAATCTATTATCAAGGTGATTACTTAAAAGATATAGATGGGGCTGATTATATTTTTGTTACTTCTGGTTGGATCAAACAGAAGGCTAATTTTCCAAAACTAGATAATATTTATAAGAATAATCCTGAAAAATTTATCACCATGACTTGGCTTTATCTTAATTTTTCAAAGGCAAAACTTTTAGGTATAACAGGTTCTAACGGTAAATCAACAACAGCTCATTTACTTTATAAAATAATAAAATCTTACACTAAAATTTACTTTGCTGGAAATGATAGAGACACAGTTCAGTTATTACCTAAATTAAATAAGATGAAAAAAAGTGATTATTTTTTAATGGAAATAAGTGATCGACAGTTAATCCATAATCCTAAAAAAAGCCCTAATTTATCAATAATTACTAATATAGTTCCAAATCATCTTGATGATCATAAAACATTAAAAAGGTATATCTCGGTTAAAAAAAGAATAATAGATTGTCAGACCAACAGTGATGTTGCAATTCTTAACTATGACAACCAGATAACTAATAAATTGGCAAAAAAAACTAAATCTCTTGTTTATTTTTTTTCCAGAAAAAAGATACTTCCAAGGGGTTGTTATTTAGATAATGGAGCTATTTATTTTTCTAATTCAATATCTAGTAAAAAGGAAAAAATAATCGACGTAAAAGATATTAAATTATTGGGTAATCATAATTTAGAAAATGTTATGGCCGCATCTTTAGCAGCCAAAATTTTAAAGGTTCCTATAAAAATAATTAAAAAGGAAATTGCTTCTTTTTCAGGCATCAGAGATAGACTTGAATTAGTTGGCAGGAAAAAAGATAGATATTTTTATTATGATAGACAAGCCACAACTCCAGAGGCTACAATTTTTGCTATAGATTCTTTTACCCAACAAACAGTTTTAATAGTTGGCGGAGAAAATAAAGAAATGAAAT
The DNA here is from genome assembly GCA_964526535.1 of uncultured Candidatus Saccharibacteria bacterium. GTDB lineage: Bacteria > Patescibacteriota > CPR2_A > CG2-30-33-46 > CAZGIU01 > CAZGIU01. The sequence continues at coordinate 1,836 of CAZGIU010000042.1, forward strand.
ATAAAAAATTGGCCAATAATATCAAGAAAAAAGTAAAAAGCGTTATTCTTTTACCGGGCTCAGCCAGTTACGAGATATCCAGAGAATTAAAAAAAATTGGTTATAGTAAAATTATCAATGTTAATAATATCAAGGAGGCTCTTTACTCAGCACTTAAAGTTTCTCAGAAGAGTGATATTGTTTTACTATCGCCGGCCAGTGTTTATGCCCAGTTAGAGTATTATGGTTTAAAGAGAAAAAAATTTCCAGATTTAGTTAAGGAGCTGAAATGATTGGTATTTTTGACAGCGGAGTAGGGGGTTTAACTGTTTATAAGGCTATAAGAGAAAAATTACCCAAGCATGATGTTGTTTATTTTGCAGACCTGGCCAGGGCTCCTTATGGTACTAAATCTAAAGAGGCTGTCCAAAAATTTTCTTCCCAAATAACTGATTTCCTCATTAAAAAAGGTGCTAAATTAATAGTTATGGCTTGTAATACCGCTTCAGCTAATGCCCATGAAATTATTGAAAATAAGTATAAAATGCCAGTTTTCAATGTAATTGAGCCGGCAGTTTTTGAAGCCTTTGAAAAAAGTAATAATAAAAAGATAGGCGTAATAGGCACCAAGGCTACTATTGATAGCCAAGCCTATGAGGATTATTTTTCAAAAAATAAACTTAAAGCTAGAATAATTAGTCAGGCTTGTCCACTTTTAGCTCCCTTAATCGAGGAGGGTTATGCTGATAGACCTGAAGCTAAAAAAATTGCCAAAAGATACTTAAGGAAGATAAAAGATGCAGGAGTAGACACCCTTGTCTTAGGCTGTACTCATTATCCTTTAATGAATAATGCTATTAAACTAATAATGGGCAAAAAGGTAAAAATAGTTAATTCTTCTTCTTTGGTTAATAAGCTTTCAGATTATTTAGCGAATAATGTAAATTTAGAAAAAAAGATCAAGAAAAATGGCAAATTTATTTTTTATGCTTCTGATATTTCTAATAATTTTGAAACAATAGCTAAGAGATTTTTAAATAAAGATATTAAACCAGAAAAATTAGTAGATTTAGATGATTTACTTAACTGTTAGAATATGAAAATTAAAAATAATAAAAATAAAAAAATATTGTTTATTATTTTAGCAACTCTCTTTTTCATTTTAATCTCTTTAGTTGTTTATTATTACATTTCAGGTTTTTTCAATAAAAAAGATTTATTGGATTATAAGGGGCAAATTTCGTCAACCATCTATGCTGATTTAACAATAAGAAAAAATTTAGAAAATTATCTTTTAGATAAGGACATAGAATACAAATTTATTTCCGAAAAAGAAAGATCTGATTTTATTGTTTCGGAAAGATATGAAAAAAAATCAGAAATACTCTCAGAATTTTCGATTGATTACGCTCTTGTAGTTAATCTTACTAATTACTTAGAAAACATTTCTCTCTCTGATTTGAAAAAAATTTATCAAGGTAAAGTTAATTCTTGGTCAAATTTTAATCAGAACCTTGGTGAGATAAAAATTATGGGACTTGATGAGGCTAGCAGTTGTTTAGCGATTGAAAATATTTTACAGGTTAAAAACTTAAACTATCAACGTTTCTCAAACGAGACAGACCTTTTTAAAAGTTTATCGAAAAATAAAAATGCTTTAGCTATTTTACCAATTGATAAAATTGATCCCAGTGCTAAAGTTGTTATGGTGGATGATTTCCATGTCTTTAAAAATCCAAGCGATTATCCTTTAAAAATTTCCTATAAAATGTTTTTTTCAGAACAAAGTTTTGGTAAATATTTTGAAAAAATAAAAGAAGCTTTGATTAATTTTTCATTTGACTATCAGCAGCACCCAACAGAAGTTATAGCAGTTGGTGATATTATGTTATCTCGTCATGTGGGTACTAAAATAAGGCAAGCCAATGATAATTCTTTACCTTTTAGGAAGCTATACAAACATCTTTCTCAGGCAGACATTGCCTTTGCCAACCTGGAATCTCCTTTTTTTGATCAGGGGCCACCGATAACTTCAGGCATGGTTTTTAAAGCCGAACCAGAGACAATCGAGGGTTTAAAGTTGGCCGGTTTTGATATTGTTTCTTTGGCCAACAATCATTTTGGTGATCAAGGCAGAGCTGGCATGAATTTCACTTTTGATCACCTTGCTCGAAACAATATTCAATATTTTGGAGCTGGCAGAAATAAAAATGAAGCCTATTCACATAAAATAATCGATAAAAATGGATATAAATTTTCTTTTTTATCATTTAATAGTATTTCTCCGGAAAGCTATAGAGCATCTCCAAACAAGACTGGCTTGGCTTGGGTTTCTTCAGTAGATGATTTAAATCTTATGGAGCTGTCTATCAAAAAAGCTAAAAATGAATCAGACTTTTTAATAGTTTCTTTTCACTGGGGGAACGAATATACTCCTAATCCAACCCTATTTCAAAAAAATGCAGCCAAAAAAGCTGTTGAGGCCGGGGCTGACATTATTTTAGCCCAGCATCCCCATGTAGTTCAGGCGATAGAGTATATAAATAATAAACCTGTTTTTTATAGTTTAGGCAATTTTGTTTTTGATCAAATGTGGTCATTGGAAACTCGAGAGGGGATTATGGTTAGGTTATATATCTTAAAGAACAAGCTACTTTTTTATGAAATCATTCCAATTTTTATTGAAGACTATAACCAGCCACAATTAGCTACTTCTGATGTTAAACTTAGAATTTTAGATAGAATGTTTAAGGCCTCTTTTTAGCTAATTCGAGCCCAAGGAGTGCAAAATGTGTGTACACATTACCTTTATTTAT
>CAZGIU010000043.1:0-4603 GCA_964526535.1 uncultured Candidatus Saccharibacteria bacterium
ATACTGGTTTTATCTTTGTATTCTTGCCAGCCGGGTTTGTCTTCAAATAATTTTTCGGTCATAGGTATCCCAGAAACAAACAAAATTAAAATAGTTATTGTTACTGGTCCTATAATTGTTAAATAACCGTACCCAGTCGTTAGAGAAATTAACCATATTCCCCACCACATAACTACTTCTCCAAAATAGTTTGGATGTCTGGTATATTTCCAAAGTCCTTTATCCATTATTTTATCTTTGTTGTTTTTATCGGCTAGAAATTTTTTTAGCTGATAATCTCCTAATACTTCAAAGAAAAATCCTTTTAACCAAGTCAGAAGTCCCAAAAATACCCAAAAACTTAAATTGTTAGTACCTTTTAAGATTGTAATAATTGAAACAGAGGAAACTAAAAGCATTAAAAAACCCTGTAACATATAGACCTGGAGAAATGATTTTAAATAAAATTTATTGCCCCATGATTTTCTCATATTTTTATATCTAATATCCTCTTCTATCTTTTTAGTGTTTCTTAGCCCGATGTGGTAACTAAGCCTTAGTCCCCAAAATGATACCAATCCGATTACAATTAAAGATATTATTGAATAATTTTTTGAAATTAATAAAATTGAAGCACCAACAAAAACAAAGCCAAGTCCCCACACTATATCAGCTACATCATTCCTTTTAATAATAACTGAATACAAAAACCAAGATGACATATAAACAAATATTATTATGGCAGCATCGGCTAAGGCAACTAAAATATCCATTATTTTAATATCCAGTTAGCTATAAAATATCCAGAAGTTGCCAGCGAGGCTGTTAAAAAAGTTCCCCAGGTTATGTCAATAAATGTTAAAGTCAATGGCCAATTTTTAATAACTGCCAAATTGGTTAAATTATAAGTTGCATAAGCAACCATTCCAAAGAATCCACCTAAAAAAATTGCCGATAAAACTGATTGTTTTTCATGAGCTGGTAAAACTGCAAATACAAGTATGCCAACAATATATAGAAGGTAAAACATGATTGCGGCTGCCCAATTTATAGTTGGAGTCATTAAACTTCCCATCTGTTTTGCGTATAAATCCTTTGCAATCAAGCCTAGCCAGAACATATCGATAATAAAAAATGAGACTGTTGTTAGTAGATATAAAAAAATATATTGCATTATTTCTTTCTTATTTAGTATCTATATTTTACTTTCTTGGTATGATATTATCAAGATAGTTAAAAGGAGGAAAAGATGGGTTTTTTAGATTTTATTAAGAACATGTTTAAGGTTGAAGGCAATGCTGGTACCTATACTAGTGGCAAAGATCGCCCATTAGATGACCCTGAAAAAGAGATAAAAATGGCTGAAATGGATAACCCTATAGATAATTCAAGCGACAATAATAATGATTAATTAAAAGAGGCCACTTGGCCTATTTTTAAAGATTGCAATTGCATTTTTTATACTTAAGTATCTTTGTTTGTTGTTTGGGTGAGTCAACAAAATCATGTTGTTGGTTTGACCCTGTAGCTAGTTTTTTCTCAAGTGGTGATTGATGCTTAAACCCTCTTTTCCGCATTTCGTCCACTTCTTTTTGATGTCTTTGATATAAGGCGGCTAATTTGCCAATCCATCTTTTAGTTTCTGGATGATTTTTGTATCCGACCTTGTTTTTTGTTAGAATACTCCAAATTGCATGAAGCTCTCTGTGTTCGCCTAGTAAATGTTTTCTACAAAGATTACTTACTGGTATATCCCAAATTCTCATTTAAACTGGTCTTAAGGTGCCTGCCCATACTTGCCAGGCTAAAAGTGATTTAGCAACTAAACTCAAAACTATGTAACTTTTTTCCCCGAATATATAATCTCGCCATTTGCTTATTTTTTTGTACTGTAAAATCATATTTACAGCAAAGATGTTAAAGAACAGGAATATTGATAAAAATATGTAATAAACGAATGTTGGCGGTTTTAAATCCCCTTCTCCTGATAGAAATAGATATAAACCAATGGCAACCCAGGGAATCGCACCAGCTATGCAACCAAATATATAGCCTGTCCAATCTGTTTTCTTAGTGGTTTGATTGTGTACTTCCATGACCCAACCAAACAATATCATCATAGCATTTAGACCGAACATTAGCATTAGAGATACCCCATCATACATCCCAACCAAAAGAGCTATTACCACTATCATTAGAGAAGAAGAGAAAGCATATTCTGCCCAACGATATAAATTCATGCCTTTTGATAAACCTTCGTTATATCTTTTGTTAATAGAAGGCAAAACTGAGATTGCAAAATGAGCAAAAGCTGATAGAAATAAAAAACCGGCTACCAGTGGACCAAGTCTTAGGTCAAAAACTGTTTCTGGGAATGGAGCCAATTGTTTTGAAGCAAAATCAAATTTTAAAAAATAAGTTTTAATGGTTATAGCAAAGTTATTACTTAGTCCAAGCATTAACATGCCCTGAGCTAAATGTAAAAAACCCACAATTAAGTTAAAAGCTTTTAGTTTTTTAAAAGTTTTTTCCATAAAAACTTCTCTTTATTTAATCAATTATACTCCAGCTAGCCACTTTTTTAAAATTTTTAAATATTCTTTTTGCCAATGTGGATTTGTTAATAAATGATTAGCTCCTTTAATTTCAGTTAATTTTTTATTTTTTACTTTTTGTGAAGCATTATAATATCCTTTTATGACCTGCTGGGTTGATATTTCATCTTTTTCCGCACCCACACAAAGCAAACTACCTTTAAATTTAGAAATATTTATAATAGGTTCTAAGCCAGTAAAATCACCATCTAACTTGAATTGATAAACCCAGCTTAGTATTTTTTTCTTTTCCCATAAAGGTTTTTTGATAAACTTATCGTCATAAATAACTGGGGAGTGCAAAACGATTGACTTAATATTAGGTTTTATGGAGAGTAAAGCTGTTAAAAAACCTCCATAACTAAAACCAACAATTGTTATTTTCTTAACTTGAGGATTTTTTTGAATGAATTTGTAAACAACTAAAATATTTTTTAGGTGCTCATCAATTGATAGAGTGGTTAAATCGCACATGCTTTGTCCAAAACCACACATATCAAAAGTTACAGAGATATAACCTTCTTTTGCTAAAGAAACAGCTATTTTTGAAAATTGTTTCTTGGAGGCTCCCCACCCATGAACAAATAAAACAGCATGACCATTAAAACTTCTTGGTAAAGTTATGGAACAAGGTATCTCATATTTTTTGGTTTTTATTTTGATTTCTTTGACATTCATAAAAAATAACTGTTAAATTTTATTCTTCAATAATTCTATTACTTGATTTGGGCTGGCTTGACCTCGGGTTGCTCGCATTACCTGGCCAGTCAAAAATTGAACACTTTCAACTTTTCCTTTTTTATAATCTTCGACAGCTTTTGGATTTGCTTTTATAATTTTATCTACAATATAACCTAAGTCATTAGTCTCAACTTTCTCAATACCTTCTTTTTTAATAATTTCGTCGACTGATTTTCCGGTTTTTATCATTTTTTCAAAAATCTGTTTAGCCATTGGGTTGTTTATATCGCCAGATTCAATTTTTAAAACAAGTTCAGAGATTTGTTCGGGTTTTAAATTAAAATCGACAATAGTTTTTCCTTCTTTGTTTAAGGTGCCCAAAACCTCTGTTAGTATCCAATTTGCTACTTTTTTAGGCTCTAAAACGCCTTTTGTAGCCTTTTCAAAATAATTCGCAAGGTTTTTATCTGCTACTAGCGTAAAAGCATCCTTGGGTGAAATTTTGTATTTTTTTTCGAACCTTAATATTTTTTGTTGTGGTAATTCTGGGAGCTTTATTTTATCAACATCAACTAGTTTATAAGATAAAATTGGGGGTAAGTCCGGTTCTGGCATATAGCGATAATCGTGCGCTTCTTCCTTGCCACGCTGTTCTAAGGTTTTACCTTTTATGTCGTTCCATCCTCGAGTTTCTTGAACAACTTTTTGGTTACTATCCAAAAGTTGGGCTTGTCGTTTTTCTTCGTATAAAAGTGCTTTTTCCACCATCTTAAATGAGTTGATATTTTTTATCTCTACTTTTTTGCCAAACTTAGTCTCGCCTACTTTTCGCAGTGAAATGTTTGCGTCGCACCTTAGATTTCCCTGCTCCATATTAGCATCAGAAATATCAAGATATCTTAATAGGGTTCTTAGTGTTTCAGTAAAAACCTTAGCTTCTTTTGGGGAGCGGATATCTGGTTCAGTTACTAATTCTACCAAAGGAGTCCCCGCTCTGTTTAAATCTACCAGTGAATTGTTAGTTCCTGACTCATGAATAAGTTTTCCGGCATCCTCCTCTAGATGAATATGGTTAATTCTGATTTTACGATTTTCAATATTAAGTTCTCCTCCTATAATAGGTGGATTTGTTGATGAAGTAATTTGGTAAGCCTTTGGCAAATCTGGATAGAAATAATGCTTTCTTTCAAAATTAAACACCTTTGGAATTTTTCCGTTTAGGGCTTTGCCTAACATAAAAGTCCATTCTATAGCTTTTTTATTGGCAACTGGCAAAGTACCAGGAAAACCCATACAAACCTGGCAAGTGTTTTGGTTTGATTTAGCATTTACAGAATAATTATCGCAAC
>CAZGIU010000044.1:0-4550 GCA_964526535.1 uncultured Candidatus Saccharibacteria bacterium
TAATATGCCTAATCAAGTCAAACAAAAAACCGCTTAAACATTTAAGCGGTTTTTTCTGGTGACCCCAGGGGGAATTCTCCGGTTTTTTTCAAGTAAGTAAATGAAACCGAGAGTTCCGACCTTGTCGGAAGAACCCCCGTTTTCAGTTTTCAATAATAACTTGTGGTGACCCCAGGGGGAATTGAACCCCCGTTTTCAGGATGAAAACCTGATGTCCTAACCACTAGACGATGGGGCCCCCACAAGTTATTATTTGTTATTAATTAGTTTATCTATTAAATCTCTGCTTTTCCAGCCTTTAATCTGCTTTTCTCTTTTCATAGCCAGAGATTTATTACAAAAACATTCTTTATAAACTAGATAAACTGGTAGTCTTGATTTTGTATATTTTACTCTACCTTTTTCGTGTTGGTTAAATCTTTTTTCTAAATCATTAGAAATTCCCACATAGTAAGAATTATCTCTTTTAGACTGTAAAATATACAAATAAGTCATATGAATAAAATTTTAAGGATGTTCCGACTTGACCGAGAATGCTCGGTCCCTGACCGGCAAAAACCTGATGTCTTGAAAATCCCTGTTATATTTTATTAAGCTATATTAATGTAACCGAGGATTCCGATTGTACATTAAATATATTATTGAACAATCGAAAACGATGGGGCCAGAAAACGAGATTAACAAAAAAGATGTTAACAAAAAAAACAAAATAAATCAAGTCTTAAAACTATTATTCCAAAACTATTTTTATATCTAAAGCTTTGGCATATTTAGCATCTGCTTTAACGGGATTAATATCCAGCTCGGAAATTTCAGGGAAATCAAACATTAAATCACCAATTTTAACCAGTAAATTTTTAAGCTCCTGCTGATTAACGCCCTCCTTGCCCCTAAAACCTGTAATAATTTCATATCCCTTGATGCCAAAAATCATTTCCTTGGCTTCTTCTTGAGTAATTGGTGCCACTGTATGCTGAGTATCTTTAAAAAGTTCAACATAAGTTCCGCCTAAACCAAACATTAAAATTGGACCGAATGTTTTATCTCTTTTTGCGCCAATTATAAATTCAACACCTTCTTTTACCATTTCATAAGCCATAACACCAACATAGTTTATCTCGAGTTTTTGAGCATTTTTAATTATTTCTGAATAGGCCTTTTGGGCTTCTTTTTCTGAATTAATGCCTGTTTTAACTAAACCATATTCTGTTTTGTGTAAAATATCTGCAGAGACAATTTTTAAAACTGCGGGATAACCTAAAGACTTAACTGCTTTTTGAGCCTCTTTTGAGTTTTTTACTAAAATTGATCGAGCTGTTTTAATACCTAAAGCCTTCATAACATCTTTGGTTTCTTTATCGTTAAGGTTATATCGATTTTCTTTCTTAACTTTATTAAAAATATTTTCGATTCTTTTATCTCTTGTTTGTTTTTTAGCTAAAACTTTTTTAACTGAAATGTAATGCTGCCAATTATAAAGCTCTGAAAGGGCTTTAACTGCTCTTTCAGGAAATTCAAAATTTGGCACACCACTTTTTTCAAGAATTTTAACTCCCTTATCAATTAAAACTCCTCCCAAAAAACAAGCCACAATTGGTTTATTGATTTTCTTTTTAAACAAAGCTATCTCCTGAGCAGTTTTTTCTATTTCAGTTGAGCTTTGAGGAGTTAAAAGAATTAAAACCATAGAAATATTTTTATCTCTTGAAAGCACTGCTAGGGCATCACGATATCTTTTGGCTGGAGCATCTCCCACCAAATCAATTGGATTATTAACCGAAGCCTCAGAAGGTAAAACTTTTTTTAGACTTTTTTTAGTAGTTGGGTTAAGCTTGGCTAATTCTAAGGTTGATTTTTCTATAAAATCCGTAGTTAAGACTCCTGGACCACCAGCATTTGTTAGCACCGCTACTTTATTATTTTTAGGACAAGAAAGGGCCGAGAAGACCTCAGAAAAATCAAACAATTCTTCTATGTTATTAACCCTAACAATGCCAGCCTTCCTAAAAGCCGCATTAATGGCTTCTGTATCAGATGTTAGGGCACCGGTATGAGAAGAAGCGGCCTTAGCGCCAGCTTTTGATTCTCCTGCCTTAATAGCAATTAGAGGTTTTTGTTTTGATAAAGACAGAGCCTCTTTGATAAATTTATTGCCTTTTTGGATGCCCTCAAAATAGCCAAGACAAACTTTGGTATTTTTATCTTTCTTAAGAATTTTAAAAATGTCAGTTTCGTCGATATCTATTTTATTGCCCAAGCTAACAAATTTGGAAAAACCGATATTGTTTTTCATAGCCCAGTCTAAAATAGCGGTACACATAGCTCCAGACTGGGAAACTACAGCCAAATTTTTTTTAAATGGCTTATTCTGAGCAAAAGAAACATTTAGGGGAGTGTGCGTATCAATGACACCTAAACAATTGGGACCAATAATTTTTGTTTGATATTTTTTAGCAATTTTTAAAAGCTTAGCTTCTTTTTTTCTACCTTCTTGCCCAAGCTCGCCAAAGCCAGCCGTAATAATAATAGCTGCTGGAATTTTTTTTTGACCAACTTCTTTTAAAATTTGCTCTGTAAAATCTTTGGGCACAATAAAAACAGCTAAATCAATTTTACCTGGCACACTAAGTACGGAATTGTAAGATTTTAGTCCATGAATATTTTTAGCTTTGGGATTAATAGGATAAATTTTGCCAGGATATTCAGACACTAATAAATTCTCTAAAACCTGGTGACCCAGCTTTTGCTTATTGCGAGATGCCCCAATAATAGCAATTGATTTTGGTTGAAAAAAATTTAGTGTTTTGTCCATTATTTTTTAGCTTTTAATTTTTTAAGTAAGGCGCTTCTGGATAGCAAGCCTTCCTGAGCACCATAACAGGAAACCACCGAGGCTGAATTGATAGAAGCTAATTTAAGGGCTTTTTCTGGATCATATCCCTTTATTAAACTAGCTACAAAAGTTGAACCAAAAGAATCTCCAGCTCCGGTGGTATCAACCACCCTGGCTTCAGTAGCTCCAACTTTTATAACCTCGCCATCAAAAGCAACTTGAGCGCCCTTTGGACCTTCGGTTATAACCACCACTTCAGGTCCCCAAGATTTTATTTCTTCAATAATTGGACCAATCTGACATTGAATTTTATCTTCCTTAGAACAAACCAAGTCTCTGGCTTCGTGTTCATTTAAAATTAAGATTTTGGTAACCTTAAAAAGTTCTCTCAGACCTCGATAACCACGTTTTAGTTGAACCGAGCCCGGGTTCCAGGCCAAGTTAACTTTATTTTTTTTAATTCTTGGCAACAAATCTTTTAAAAGCTTATCGGACTTGCCAGTTAAAGAAGTTACATAAATCCAATTAGTTTTTTTAAGAAATGACCAATTTTTTATTTCGAGCCTGTCGTTAGCCCCTCGATTTAAAATAGCTGCATGGTCTTTACCTTTATCAATTAGAATAACAGAGATGCCACGATAATCATTTTTTTTGTTGGATTTAATAACCAGATGAGTATCAATTTTTTCTTTTTTTAAATGATTCCATAAAGAATAACTTGACTCGTGGGCACCGATATTAATAATCGTAGAAACTTTTAGACCGAAGCGAGACATAGAAACAGCCGAATTAAGCGCCCCTCCGCCAAAAGTAAAGTGAGTTTCTGAGGGAATAATCTTGCGACCATATTCAAAACACATATAGCACTGCTTTTTATTTTCCAGCTCTATACAAAAATCGTCAGTTTTAAAAATTATATCTCGAGTTGCTCCTCCGATGGTTATACAATCAAATTTTTTCATTTTGCTCCTTGTCTATAAAGCTAATAGTCCAAACAAATAAGTCAAATATTTCTCCACCAATTTCACTATTAGCCGGACCAACTATTTTTATTATGAAATTATCTTTCTGAAGTAAAATAATATCCTCGGCATAAATAATATTACCTGAACTTAAGGTTTGAATAACATACTTGTTGCCTGATAAATTATCAAGATAAAATATAGATTTAGACGCTAAGCTATGATTTTCGTCAATCAAACTAGCAGCATAATCATTAATCTTGCCTTCTAAAATTTCAAGGTAAATTTTGTCATAATTTTCCTTGGGAGACTTAATATAGAAGATTACATTTTTATTGTCAGATTTAAGCTGGCGCCAATCTTTAGGATATTTTAAAGAAAGAGAAGCATTGCCCTGATATTTTTCCTCTAACCAATCAAGAGTTAAGTCGTCTGGTTCTTCTTTTGAAATATAATCAGCGCTAACCCAGCCTGATATTTTATTAAAATCAACTTCATACCATTTTTGATCTTCACTCTTTTCTTTTACTTCAAGTTTAGCCATGAAAGGTAATTTATAGATTATACTGTGATTTTCTGAGGGCCCGGAACGCATATTAAGACCGTCTTTAGCTATTACATAGATAAACTCCCTTTCCGGTTCTTTATCATTTAAAGATAGTTCGTTGGCTAAATGTTCATTTTTAGGTTCTTCTTTTTTTAGAAAAAAATAAGTAACTGTTGAGGTTAATAAAACCAATAAAACAGAGCCTAAA
>CAZGIU010000045.1:0-4457 GCA_964526535.1 uncultured Candidatus Saccharibacteria bacterium
ATCTTCCTCGATATTACTTGCCTGATCTTTAAAACTGTCTTCAGCTAAACTACCACCTGATTCTTCTAGAAACTTAGTAGCTTCTTTTTGAAATTTCGCAGCTTTAACCTCATTAATACCTTTTATTTTAGTAAGTTCTGAGATTTTAGTTTTTAATAAACTGCCAGCATCTATAACCCCAATTTTCTTAAGCTCATCTTTAAGATTATCTGATACTTTAAGAAAATCTATCCCTGAAACAGCTTTTTTAGCAACACCTTTAACTTTACCTTCAATTCTGGTAATCTGACCATCTTTTAAATAAATAATTCTGTCGGCATATTTTCGATAATCTGGATTATGAGTAATTACCACAATAGTTCTTTTGGATTTTTTGTTCAATTGACTCAACAAATCCATAATATAATCGGCTGATTTAGAATCTAAGTTACCTGTCGGCTCATCACCAAAAATAACCCAAGGACTAGCTGCCCAACTTCTAGCAATGGCAACTCTCTGTTGTTGTCCTCCAGAGAGTTCAGCTGGAGTGTGATCTTTATATTCAAGCATACCAACCATTTCTAAGCATTTTACAGCTCTGGGCATTCTTAATCTCTTGGGCTTACTTTCAAACATTAAAGGCAATGCCACGTTCTCTGAAGCAGTCATGGTTTTTATCAGATTATATTGCTGGAAGATCATACCTATTTTAGTTCGTCGATATTTAGCTAATTGATTGTGATTTAAACCGTTAAGCCTTTCACCTCTGACTAAAATTTCTCCAGAAGTTGGCTCATCTAAACCTGCTAATAAACTCATTAAAGTTGATTTACCGCAACCTGAAGGACCATAAATAACAATAAATTCGCCTGAGTAAATTTCAAGATTTATTTTATGACTGCCTCGAACAACAGTTTTACCTAATTTATAATATTTACAAAGATTGACTGTTTTAATAACTGGGACTCTAACCATTTGCTAATCCTTTATTTTTTAAATTATATCATAAAAAACAAAAAAATCAAACTTCTGATTGGCGATACTGTAAGGCCTCGGCCACATCTTCTATTTTTATATTTTGCCTCTCATCTAAATCAGCAATTGTTCTGGAAATTTTCAAAATTTTATGAAAAGACCTGGCAGAAAGACCAAGATTGTCAACAGCTTCTTTAAGTAAATTTTTTGTCTGGTTGTCTACTTGGCAAAACATTTTTATCTCTTTAACTGACATTTCTGAATTTGAAAAAATCCTTGAATTTCCAAACCTTTTATTTTGAATATTTCTGGCTTTTTCAACTCTTTCTCTTATTTTAGATGAACTTTCTGCTGAAACATCTTTGTCAAGTTTTTCAAATTTAACTTTTGGCACCTTAACAAATAGATCTATTCTATCTAAAAGAGGGCCTGAAATTTTTTTGTTATATCTTAAAATCTGGAAAGGCAGACAACTACATTCTTTCTGTTCATCACCTAAATAACCACAAGGACAAGGATTAGCAGCAGCTAAAAGAATAAAACTGGAAGGATATGTTAAGCTACCGGAAGCTCGAGAAATAGTAATAGCCCTTTCTTCTAAAGGCTGTCTTAAAACTTCTAAAACCGAACTGGGGAATTCAGGGAATTCATCTAAAAACAAAACTCCTCGATGAGCTAAACTTATCTCGCCCGGCTTTGGCCATTGACCACCACCGACCAAAGCTATATGAGAAGCTGTATGATGAGGACTTCTAAATGGTCTAGTTAAAACAAGTGGTTTGCCTGGCTTTAAAAGACCAGAAACAGAATAAATCTTTGAAGTTTCTAGCGCTTCCTCAAAAGTCATTTTAGGCAGAATTCCAACAAAAGCTTTGGCTAATAAAGTTTTGCCAGTACCTGGAGGTCCAGACATAAATAAATTATGACCGCCTGAAGCAGCAACCTCTAAAGCTCTTTTGACATGTTCTTGGCCGGCAACATTAGCCATATCAGGCGAAAATTCAAGAAAGTCCTCATTGTTAGCCAAATGATCAATTAAATTATTTTTTAATCTCTTTAGGCGAGTCTTGGCCATTAAACCATTAATTAGTTCTGTTAAATTTAAAAGAGGGTAAATTTCTAACTCACCAACTACTGAAGCCTCTTTGGCATTTTTTAAAGGCAGAAAAACTCTCCTAAAGCCTTTTTCTTTGGCCATTATAACTATTGGTAAAATCCCATTTATTGACCTTAACTGGCCATCTAAAGATAACTCACCTATAAACAAATCAGTGTTTTTAGTTTTAACCTGTGAGGAGGCTTCTAATAAAGATACGGCAATTGGTAAATCATATAAAGAACCCTCTTTTCTTAAATCGGCCGGGGCTAAATTAACTGTTATTTTTCGCTGTGGGAATTTAAAACCTGAATTTTTAATGGCTGATTTTACTCTTTCTTTTGACTCCTCAACTGATTTATCGGGCAAACCAACAATCAGAAAATTTGGTAAACCTTGACCTAAATCAGTTTCAACTTCAACAGGAATAGCTTCTAACCCTAAAATACTAGCTGAATAAATTTTAGATACCATAACCGTCCCTTTTATTTGTTTTAAATTATATCAAATGCTAAAAAATATGTATAATATAGAAAATAAGGAGGTTTTATGCACAACTCAGAGATTAGAAAGCATTATTTTTTAGAAAGATATGTGATTATTTCCCCAAAAAGAGGCAAAAGACCTCATAAAATTCTAAAAGTAGAGATGACTGAAGAAGAAACTAAGTCATGCTTCTTTTGTCCCAAAGAACTAGATGACCGAAAACATGTTTTTCAAATATTAGATAATCGGGGTGGTTGGTTAGTAAAAGTTGTGGAAAATAAATATCCGGCCTTAACTTTAAATAACCCAAAAGCTTATGGTCGCCAAGAAGTTGTAATTGACACTCCTGATCACCGTAAAGAGCTACATGAACTCTCGGTAGATCATATAGTTAAAGTAATAGATGCTTATATTCAGAGAAATCAAGAGCTTTCGAAAATAGATGGCATAAATTATGTGCTAGTTTTTAAGAATGAAGGCGGTAAGGCTGGGGCATCTGTAATGCATTCTCACTCTCAAATATATGCCCTGCCTTTGGTACCTCCCATGATAGAAGAAGAAACTTTAGCAATTGACCGCTATATTATAGAAAAAAATTCTTGCCCTTTTTGCGATATAATTTCTGGCGAACAAAATGGACCAAGAGTAGCCTGGGAAGATAAAAATTTTATAGTAATTTGTCCTTTTGCTTCAGAATCACCCTATGGCGCTTGGTTTATGCCTAAAAGACATGTGAATAATATCGATAATCTTAAAGAAGGAGAAAAAAAATCTTTAGCCAAGGCCTTAAAAACAATTCTTAAAAAAGTCGATGACCTGGATATGTCTTACAATTACTTCTTCCACGACTCTCTTTCTTGTGAAGATCAGCATATGACTCTAAAATTAGCGCCAAGGCCTAATGTTTGGGCTGGGCTTGAACTAGGAACTGGGATTATTATAAATACCGTTTCACCTGAAGATGCAGCTAAATATTATCGCAGTTAATTTTTATTAAGATGTTTTTTAATTAACTTTTCGGCTTCTTTTTGTGAAGTTATCCAATTAATGTTCTTATCTTTCTTAAACCAAGTCATTTGTCTTTTGGCAAAACGACGGGTATCTCTTTTTATATTTTCAATAAGTTCATCTTTAGCAACTCTACCTTGAAAATAAGGCTTAAATTGTCGATAGCCAATTGCCATAAAAGCGGGACTCGATAACTTATATTTTAAAAATAATTTTTTTACTTCTTTTTCTAACCCCAAGAAGAACATTTTATCAACTCTATCATTTATATCTTGATAAAGCACTTCTCGATCTTTTTTTATACCAATAATTAAATAATTTTTCGACAATTTGTAACTTTTCTCAGCTAAATCACTACCCTGTTTAAAGATTTCTATTGTCCTTATTAGCCTTCTTTTGTTATTCAAGTCAATGAATTCTATTTTATCGGGCCAATTTTTCTTAATTATCAAAGCAAGTTCTTCTGGGGATTTTTTATTTAGACTTTGGCGAAATTTATTATCTTTTTTAGTTTTTGAAAATTTATAATTATATAGAACGGAATCAGAATAAAGGGGTGACCCTCCGACCAAAATAGGCAACTTACCCATTGATTGTATTTCTTTAATTTTTGCCTTGGCTAATTTTTGAAAATCAACTACTGAAAATCCATAATTAGGTTCAAATAAATCAATTAAATGATGTTTAATGCCCTCAGCAAAATAAGTCTTCTTGCCTTTATCTTTTTTGGGTTTGGCAATGCCTATGTTTAAATGCTTGTAAATAAGCAAAGAGTCGGCATTAATTATTTCACCATTAAACTTTTTGGCCACCTTAAGGGAAATTTTCGTTTTACCAGAAGCTGTTGGACCAACTATGGACAATAATTTTAATTTCATATAAAATATGATAATCCAACAAGGTAAATAATTAA
>CAZGIU010000046.1:0-4334 GCA_964526535.1 uncultured Candidatus Saccharibacteria bacterium
TATGTACCGCCAGAAACACCGCTGTTGATACCGTGCGGCGGCGCTTCTCCAACCAAAACACTAGTGCCCTGCGCTGTTAGTGCCCCTCGCAGTGAGTGCCATAACCTAATGCCCTCATCGGACAAGTAGGACTTGTCCTTGACCAGCAAAGGGTCGACCTTATTGGGATCTTCCCACAGCCCAGCGCCATTGGCGTAGATGGCCAGTGCGTGAGCGCTGTACCCGGCGATCTTCAGGATGTCGGCTGTGTACTCCTGGGCAGTGTTGCCCTTGAGACCTTCACCAACAACCCTGTAAAGGTCGCCCATGCCAACATCTTGCTGGACAAAGCGCGGGTCTCGCTCGTCTTGGACGTTGGCAACCTGCTCGATCTTGGGTGATTGAACAACCTTCTTCTCTGGAAAGAACAAGAAAACACCCATGATGCCACAGACAACCAACAGAAGAGTGCCAAGACCCATTAGCGCCAGAGCCAGCTTGTTGTTGTTTAGTGCACGTTCGTGACCATCGTCAAAATGGTCGTTTAGTTCGGGCTCGGCGTCGCCTGCTTGCTGATCATCAACTTCCTGGACAGCTTGCGCCGCCAGTATTGCGTTGATAAGATCGTCGCGATCCAAAACGGTGCGACGTTCGACTGCCAACTCGCGGGCGATACACCGAAGTTCTCTGAGGGTTGAACCCTCAAGTTGCTCCTGAGTATACACAACACTCAGCTCCCTTCAGCAATAGCAGTTTTATGTCAATGCCTCCTCCTCAGTAGGCAGAAAACTGCCAAGAAAGTTCTGTTAGGACGGGGAACAGAACCTACTTGGCAAATCACTGCCTACCAAAAAGACTTTTACCTGGTTATCAAAGTGCTTATTCAGGCCTAATTTTAAACCTGATAAAAAATGAACAAAAACTTCTCTAAGGAATTAACCTCAATTTAATATAATCTTGAGAAGCTAACTAAACTATCATAAAATCTTATTTTTGTCAATAAGAAAATTATCTATCGGATAAAATTAACGTCCACAGCATTTTTTGTATTTTTTACCAGAACCGTCCCCCTTCGCTAAAGCTTCAAAAGGACTTCGCTAAATCTAATTTTTACTTAAGTGTTTTTGCCACAACACTTTTTAAATTTCTTTGGCCTACCAGTGTTTGGATCAACAGCTCCGCAAGGGCAAGGATCGTTCCTACCAACTTTTGAACCTTGCTGAACAGCTTGAGGATTTTCTGAATATTTTTTGCCTTCAGTAACAGGTGTTTTAAGTTCCTCTTTTTGAGCCTTCATTTGGGTATTTTCTTGAGGCGTTTTAATAAGTTGCACTTTAAAAATGGTGTTAGCAACGTCTCTTTCTATGCCAGCAATTAACTGCTCATATAAACCATAAGCCTCTTTTTTAAATTCAACTAAAGGTTCGCGCTGTCCATAACCACGAAGCCCTATTCCCTCCTTCAAGGAATCTATAGCCTCAAGATGCTCTATCCACCAAGTATCAATAACTCTTAGATAAACGGCTTTTTCCAAAAAACGCATTTGGTCTTGGCCAATTTCTTTTTCTTTTTTTTCGTATTCATCCATTATAAAATGAGAAATAACATCTATCATTTCACTGGGGGCTTTAGGCAATTTAGGAATTTTTATCTCCTGAGGAAATAAACCTCGAAGTCCTTGGGAAATTTGCCCCACAGGATCTTCTGATGAACCGTTCTCTTTATCAAGCTCGGGATTAAGATGGATATTAACCAAAGAAGCAACTTCGGAACTTAGTATTTCCATCATCTCTTCTTTTAAATTTTCTGCTTCCAAAACTCTTCTTCTTCTTCGATAAATAGATTCACGATGCTTGTTTATAACATCGTCGTATTCCAAAAGATGTTTTCTGATATCAAAATTATGGCCTTCAACTTTTTTTTGAGCAGATTCAAGCGCCCGAGATAATATATTATTTTCAATTGGCTGATCATCGGGCAAGCCCAAAGCATCCATCATGCCTTTAACCCTGTCTGAACCAAAAATTCTCATTAAATCATCTTCTAAGGACACATAAAAACGGGAAACACCAGCATCTCCTTGACGACCAGCTCGACCTCTAAGCTGATTATCAATTCGGCGAGATTCATGACGTTCGGTACCTATAACCTTTAAACCACCGGCTTTTTTTACTTTCTCAGCGTCATTTTTTTCTGGCGGATTACCACCTAATATAATATCAACACCTCGGCCAGCCATATTAGTAGCCACTGTTACTGAACCGGGTTTACCTGCTTGAGCAATGATATGAGCTTCCCTCTCATGATTCTTGGCGTTCAAAACCTCATGCTTAACCCCATTTCTGGTTAATAAACCAGATAAGGATTCATTTTTTTCAACTGATACAGTACCAACTAACACTGGCTGACCATTTTTTTGACATTCCTTTATATCTTCAACTACTGCTTGAAACTTAGCTTTCTCGGTTTTATATATCAAATCAGCTAAATCTTTTCTAATGTTTTCTTTATTAGTTGGAATAGTAACAACGTCTAAGGAATAAATTCTATGAAATTCTTCAGCTTCTGTGGCGGCTGTACCTGTCATACCAGAAATTTTTTCATACATTCTAAAATAATTTTGAAAGGTTACCGTGGCCATAGTGCGCGATTCTCGTTTTATTTCAACTCCTTCTTTGGCTTCAATAGCCTGATGAAGACCCTCAGAATAACGACGACCCTGCATAAGTCTACCCGTAAATTCATCAACTATTACCACTTCGCCATCGTTGACCACATAATCTCTATCTTTTTTAAACAATGCTTGGGCTTTTAAAGCCTGATCTAAGTGATGCGCTAATTGAACTCCGCCTTCTTCGTAAATATTTTTAACACCCAAAAGCTGTTCCATTTTTTCAATACCTTTATCGTTTAAAATTACAGCCTTAGCCTTTTCATCAACTTGATAATGTTCATTTTCTTTAAGGTTTGGAACTAATCTAGCAAATTTCTGATACAAATCAGCTGATTTTTCGGCTGGAGCAGAAATTATTAAAGGAGTTCTGGCTTCATCAATTAGAATTGAATCAACTTCGTCAATAATTGCATAATGATGTTCTCGTTGGTTCATCTGTGAAATATCAGAAACCATATTGTCTCTTAAATAGTCAAAACCAAATTCATTATTGGTACCATAAGTAATATCTGCCTGATAAGCTTCTTTTTTATCAGTTATTCTTAAATGTTGAAGCTTTTCATCTTGGGCATTTTCATCAATAAAATCTTTCTGAAGAATATAAGAATTTTCTTGGGTAACACAACCCACCTTAAGACCTAAAAAATCATACACCTGACCCATCCAACCAGTATCACGCTTGGCTAAATAATCGTTAACTGTAACAATATGAACACCTCGACCAGTTAAAGCATTTAAATAAGCTGCCAGGGTAGCCACCAAGGTTTTCCCTTCACCAGTTTTCATTTCAGAAATTTTACCTTGATTAAGGACTAAAGCGCCTAGAAGCTGAACATCAAAATGACGCATTTTGATGACCCTGGAAGCTGCTTCTCGAACCAGTGAAAAGGCTTCAGGTAAAACTGACTCTAAAATTTCTTGCTCAATTTCTTTTCTTTTCTGTTGTGCATCTTCTTTATCAAGCTTTAACCATTCTTTTTTTCTTTTATTAAAAGAATCAAAAACTTTTTCCTTTAATAAAAGACTTCTTTTTTTAATTTCTGAATCAGAAAGTTTTTTTATTTCCTCTTCCTGACTATTTATCTTAACAACCAAAGGTTGTAGTTTTTCAATAACCTTTTTATTGGGGTTACCGAACAAATTTCCCAGAAAGCCCATCTGTATATACTCCTTATATAATAAAAATTGATACTCTCAAATTGTATCATTTAATCATTTTTTAAAAAAGACTGTTGGGTTATTTTTTCTTGATTTCAGAAAAACCTGTATATTTTTGAAGAATTTCCGGTATTTTTACAGAACCATCTTTTTGCTGATAAAGCTCTAAAATAGCTGCCAAAATACGAGGCGTAGCTACAGCAGTATTATTAAGGGTATGAACAAATTCTTTCTTACCATCTTTTTTAACATAACGAATATTAGAGCGACGACCTTGATAGTCAGTTAAGTAAGAACATGAGTGAGTTTCTCGATATTTTGATTGAGAAGGAAACCAAACTTCAATGTCTACCTGTTTAGCATTCTTTGCACCCAAATCACCTGTACATATCTCAACTAAACGATAAGGCAGTTTAAGGGACTTAAGAAGATTTTCTGATATACCTAAAATAAAATTAAACATTTTCTGCCAATTTTCCTGAGTACATAATATTACCTGTTCGACTTTATTAAACTGATGAAC
>CAZGIU010000047.1:0-4235 GCA_964526535.1 uncultured Candidatus Saccharibacteria bacterium
TTTTTGCAAGAACCATTTATCCACCTCATTAAGTTTTATGTTTTAAAGTTTATCAGACTGTCAAGCATTTGTCTTGTGGATGAGTGTGGATAACCTATCTTTTGTTTTAGCCCTCTTTGTTTCTGGCTTTATCACCCATTAATTGCTCAGTAATATTATGAGGAACTGGTTCATAATGAGAAAATTCCATGGTTGAATTAGCCCTGCCCGAAGAAATAGAACGAAGCTGAGTAGCATAACCAAACATTTCCGCCAAAGGAACCTCAGCATCAATTACCTTAAGATCATTCCTGTCTTCCATGTTTTGGATTTTACCTCTTTTGGCATTTATATCACCCATAACATCTCCCATATATTCTTCTGGAGTAACAACTTCAATTTTCATAATTGGCTCTAGTATGACAGGTTTTGCTTTTTTAAAAGCTTCTTGTAAGGCTAAAGATCCAGCAACCTTAAAGGCTATTTCTGAGGAGTCAACTGGATGGAAAGAACCATCAAACAAAGTAGCCTTAATATCAACAACTGGATATCCAGCTAAAACACCGTTTTCTAAGGCTTCCTTGATACCGCTATCAACTGGCTTGATAAACTCCTTAGGAATACGACCTCCAACAATAGCATCAACAAATTCATAGCCCTCACCTCGTTCTCGGGGCTCAATTTTAACAAACACATGACCGTATTGTCCACGACCACCGGTTTGTTTAACATATTTATTCTCAGCTTGAGCTTCGGTTGTGATTGTTTCTCGATAGGCAACTTGTGGCTTACCTATATTAGCCTCAACTTTAAACTCTCTTTTCATTCTATCAACAATAATCTCTAAATGAAGCTCGCCCATTCCAGATATAATAGTTTGGCCTGTTTCTTCGTCAGATTTAACCTTAAATGTTGGATCTTCTTCAGCTAATCTCTGAAGCGCAATGCCCATTTTTTCTTGATCAGCTTTAGTTTTTGGTTCCACAGCAATTGATATAACTGGCTCTGGAAAAGTTATAGACTCTAAAACAACTGGTTTTGCTGGATCACAAATAGTATCACCAGTAATAGTATTTTTAAGACCAACAGCAGCAGCAATTTCACCAGCATAGACTTCATCTACATCTTCTCTATGATTAGCGTGCAGACGAACAATTCTACCAAGTCTTTCCTTCTCGCTTGTTCTAGTGTTTAAAATATAAGAACCAGCCTTAATAGTACCGGCATAAACTCGAAAAAAAATAAGTTTTCCTACAAAGGGATCAGCAGCCACCTTAAAAGCCAAGGCAGCAAAAGGTTCACTATCATCGGCTTTTCTTATTTCTTTGACTTCTTCATTGTCTGGCTTAGTACCTTCTACTGGCGGTATATCAATTGGACTTGGCAGGTATTCAACTGTCGCATCCAACATAGTTTCAACAATAACTCCACGACCATCACCACCTAAAACTGGATAAAGATTTCCGGATAAAGTGGCTTTTCTAATGGCCTTTTTAAATTCAGTTTCAGTTATTTCTGAACCTCCAAGATATTTTTCCATTAATTCATCATCAACTTCAACTGCTTTTTCTAAAAGCTCAGCACGATATTTTTCACATTTTTCTTTCATATCTGCAGGAACTTCACTTTCTGTTAATTTTTTATCCTTATAATCTGAGTAAGCATAAGCTTTCATGGAAACCAAATCCACAACACCATTAATTTGTTGTTCAAAGCCGATTGGAAGCTGTATTGGATGAACATTTTTAGAAAGTCTATCACGAATAGAATCTAGAGACTTATAAAAATCACCTCCTGTTTGGTTAATTTTATTAATAAAACACATTCTAGGAACTTTATATTTATCAGCCTGCCGCCAAACTGTTTCCGATTGTGGCTCTACGCCCATTTTGCCATCAAAAATAACAACAGCGCCATCTAAAACACGTAATGATCTTTCCACTTCGACCGTAAAATCAACATGACCTGGTGTATCAATAATGTTTATTCTAGTATCTTTCCAAAAACAAGTAGTAGCTGCTGAGGTAATGGTAATACCTCTTTCTCTTTCCTGTTCCATCCAATCCATGGTTGCTTCACCTTCATGTACCTCACCAATTTTATGAGTTTTACCGGTTAAATATAAAACACCCTCAGTAACTGTTGTTTTACCAGCGTCTATATGAGCAATAATTCCAATATTTCTTGTCTTTTCTAAACTGTAGTCTCTAGCCAACTTATCCTCCTTACAAAAATAAATAGCCCCCTCGGGGGCCGAGATTTTTGATTTTTATCTTAATTTTGCCAAATATGCCAAAGCTTTATTAGCCTCAGCCATTTTATGGGTCTCTTCTTTCTTTTTAAAAGTTGAGCCTTGGGAGGCCATTAAATCCATAATTTCTGCAGCTAATTTTTGATCGAATGACCTTTCTTTTCTAGCTCTTGAATATTTTATTAACCAAGTCATAGCTAAATGTTTGCCTCTGGATTGAGAAACTTCTATTGGTACCTGATAGGCAGCGCCTCCGATTCTTTTCGAACGAACTTCCACTAAAGGCGCAGCTTGTTTTAATGCTATTTCAAAAACCTCTAAGGGCTTTTTTTTGGTTTTTTCTGACAAAGTATCTAAGGCTTTGTAAATCAAATTCACTGCTTTAGTTTTTTTACCGTCCAGCATAACCTTATTGATAAATTTAGTCAGATCCGTGCTTTGATGCTTATGATCTGGCTTAACAATATTTTTTTTAACTTTAGACTTACCCCTTGCCATTATTTACCTTTCTTGGTTCCATATTTACTTCTACCTTTTTTTCTATCATTAACCCCAGCTGTATCTAAAGTGCCACGAACTACATGATAACGAACACCTGGCAAATCTTTTACTCGGCCACCACGAATCATAACTATGGAGTGTTCTTGAAGATTATGACCTTCTCCGGGTATATAAGCAGTTACCTCCATACCATTAGTTAATCTTACCCTAGCAATTTTACGAAGAGCGGAATTAGGTTTTTTAGGAGTGGTGGTAGTAACCTTAATAGCTACTCCTCTTTTTTGAGGAGCTCCTTTATGTAGCTTAATCTGCCTATTTTTCAAAACATTAAGAGTATTAACTAAAGCAGGAACTTTTGTCTTGTTAGCTTTGGTTTTTCTTCCTTTTCTTACTAATTGGTTAATTGTTGGCATAAATCTTCTTTAATCTCCTTTTGAGTTTAACTTTTGTATCTTATCACGCTTTTTATATTTTTCAAGAGTTATTTTCCTGATCTTACTTTCTCTAAGTAAGCCTTGGCAGCCTCTTTGTTAAAACCGGTTCCGGCCGGAATAAGCTTACCAATTATCACATTTTCCTTAAGACCCCTTAATTCGTCAATTTTACCGGTCGTTGCAGCTTTAATAAGCTCCCTGGTGGTTTCTTGGAAAGAAGCAGCTGATAAAAAACTGTCCGTATTAAGAGAGGCTCTGGTGATACCTAAAAGCATTGGTTCAGCAGTAGCTGGTTTTTTACCCTCTTTCTTAAGGTTATGATTGGTAATATCGAATCTATTTTTAGAAACTACATCACCTGAAAGATAAGCTGAATCGCCAGAATTTTTTATTTTTACTCTTGAAAACATCTGCTTAACAATTATCTCTAAATGCTTATCGTTGATAGACTGACCTTGTGATTCATAAATTCTTTGAACCTCTTGAATGATATACCGCTGAACAGCCAAAACACCAGATATCTTTTGCAAATCAAACAAATTAACACTGCCTTCGGTCAACTGAATTCCTTTAATGACTTTTTGACCATTTTTAACCCTTAGACCATAAAATTTAGGAACTCTATATTCTTTAACTTCCCCTTCTAGATGCTTTATCTTAACTTCTCCGAAAGAAACATCTTCTACTTTACCCCTAGCTTTAGCTTTAATTTCCTTAGCTTTAGATTCAGCAATTAGACCACCTTTTTCAACGATATCTCCTTTTTTGACTTTTATAGCATAACTTTTAGCAATAACATAAACATCGGTTGGAATATTATCAGAAATAATTTTAATTATCTTCTCATCTTCAGACTCATCTAAAGCTATGGTGCCATCAACTTCTGCCAAGCGCGCTTCATAAGAAGGTATTCTGGCTTCAAACAATTCTTCAACTCGAGGCAAGCCCTGAGTGATATCCTCAGAAGCTACACCTCCAATATGAAAGGTACGCATAGTTAGCTGAGTTCCTGGTTCACCAATAGACTGAGCAGCCATAACACCAACAGCTTCACCCATATTAACTAACTC
>CAZGIU010000048.1:0-4225 GCA_964526535.1 uncultured Candidatus Saccharibacteria bacterium
ATGTATTTATTTGTTGGACTTGGAAATCCAGGGCAAGAATA
This sequence comes from uncultured Candidatus Saccharibacteria bacterium, assembly GCA_964526535.1. Taxonomy (GTDB): domain Bacteria; phylum Patescibacteriota; class CPR2_A; order CG2-30-33-46; family CAZGIU01; genus CAZGIU01. The sequence goes on from CAZGIU010000048.1 coordinate 42, forward strand.
TAAAAAAACTAGACACAATATAGGTTTTTTAATTTTAGATAAACTCCAAGAAAAACTAAAAAGTGAAGCCTTTAAAGAAAATAAAAAATTTAATGCCAAAATTTCCAAAAATAAAAACTTTGTTTTAGTTAAGCCAATGACTTTTATGAATAAATCAGGTGAGTCAGTTTCTAAAATTGTTTCCTATTTTAAAATTAGTCTTAACGAAATAGTTATTATCCATGATGACGTGGATATTTTATTAGGGAAAATTAAAATTGGTTTTGCAGAAGGCGAAGCTGGCCATAATGGAGTTAAGTCAATTTCTGGTCTTCTGGGGAGTAAGAATTTCTGGAGAATTAGAATAGGTGTCTTAAGTTCACTTAAAGAAAAAACAGAAACCGATAAGTTTGTTTTGGCAAACTTTACTAAGAATGAGCAATCAGTAGTTGATAAAATCGTTGATAGCATTGCCGATGAAATATCCCACATTCTTAAAAATAAAAACATAGATCAAAAAGGCATTAATATTTAACAAAAGATTTTATGATTGAAAAGATAATTTTAACACTGACTTCATCTGTGAAGCTTAGACCAAAATTAACTAAGCTTTTTAATTATTTTGGTGGTTTTGAGAAGCTTTGGTATGAAGCTACTTTAAGTGATTTTCTTAAAATAGGCATAAAAAAAGAGTATTATGAATTTTTCCAAGAAATAAAAAATGCTGGTTTTGACGAATCAAAATATCAATTATTTAAAGATAATCAAATAAAAATAATAGTTAAAAATCAAAAAGAATATCCGAGTCTTTTGTCCAAAATTTCAGACCCACCAGTAATTATTTTTGTAAGAGGCGATATTTTTTATGATAGGGCAATATCAATTGTTGGCTCCAGAAAACCAACTCGTTATGGTAATGGTTTAGCTCTTTCTTTCTCTGAAAAAGCCGCCCAAAAAGGTTTGACTATAATTAGCGGTTTAGCCATTGGAATTGACGCCTTAAGTCATCGAGGCGCTTTATTTGGAGAGGGCAAAACCATAGCTGTTTTAGGTTCTGGCCTGGACGATAACTCCATTTATCCCCAATCAAATTATAATTTGGCCAAAAAAATAATTCAGCAAGGTGGAGCTCTTATATCTGAGTATCCCCCAACTTATCCAATTCATAAAATGAATTTTCCAGAAAGGAATAGAATTATAGCTGGTTTATCGGATGCAACTTTAATTGTGGAGGCTAATGAAAAATCTGGATCATTAATTACCGCAGATTTTGCTTTAAATTATGGCCGAGAAGTAATGGCCATACCTGGAGATATTAATAGGGTTGAATCAAAAGGTACTAATAAATTAATCAAAGATGGAGCTACGCCCATTCTTGATTTCGGTGATATTTTAGATTTTTATGGTATTGTTGAAAATTCAAACTATTCTTATTTAACGGATCATAATCAGTTACTAATTATAGCTGTTTTAAAAGAAGGCCCTTCTCATATCGATAGAATTGTTAAAAAAAGTGGTTTGACTCCGGCCGAAGTTTCCAGTACCTTATCTTTATTAGAAATAAAAGGTGTAATTATTAATCAGGGAGCACAAAATTTTGTGCTGAAATAAAATGAAAAAAATATTAATTATTGTCTTTGGTCTATTGATTTTATTAATAATTTTTTGGTTATCAGTCTTTAAGGTTTTTTTAGTTTCTGGTATTAGTATGGAACCAACTTTAAATAACAATGAAAAGATTTTAGTTTTTAAAAAAGCTTATTTGTTTTCAAAGCCACAACGTGGCGATATAGTTTTAATTTCGGTGGATAATCAAACCTTTGTTAAGAGAATAATAGCAACCGAAGGCCAGTTAATTGAAATTAAAGACGGTAAAGTATTCTTAAATGGAGAAAATCTAGATGAACCTTATTCTAAAAATTCTTATACTTTTGGTAATCAAAGTATTATTTTACCAGAAGGTTATTATTATGTTTTAGGTGATAATAGAGAGCCGAACGAAAGTACAGATTCTAGAATTTTTGGACCAATTAATAAGGATAATATTTTAGGTAAGGTTATTTATAATATTTCTGATAATTTTTCTAAAATATAATAAAAACTTGACATCTCTTTTAAAAAAGCTTTAAAGTAGCAAATAGTATTTATGGCAAAAAATTTAGTTATAGTAGAATCACCAACTAAAGCCAAGACAATTGAAAAATATCTTGGCAAAGATTTTAAAGTTGAAGCCTCTAATGGACATGTAAGAGATTTGCCCAAAGGGGATTTGGGGATTGATATTGAAAATAATTTTCAGCCTCGTTATGTAATTCCTACTAAAGCTAGAAAAAAAGTTAACGCTTTAAAAAAAGAAGTTCTTAAATTCGAAAACATTTATTTGGCAACTGACCCAGATAGAGAAGGTGAGGCTATAGCTTGGCATATTTCTAATATAATTGATAAAGAGAAAGAGCCACTTAGAGTTGTTTTTACTGAAATAACAGAACCAGCTGTTAATAAAGCCTTTGAGGCAGTTAGAAATATAGATAAAGATTTGGTTGATGCTCAGCAGGGCCGAAGGGTTTTAGATAGATTAGTCGGCTATAATCTTAGTCCCTTATTGTGGAAGAAAGTTCGTCGAGGTTTATCAGCTGGTAGGGTTCAGTCTGTGGCTGTTCGTTTAATGGTTGAAAGAGAAAGAGAGCGTCAGAAATTTAGAGAAAAAGAATATTGGCAGATAGAAGCTAGTCTTTCAAAAAAAGAAAACTCTGAAAGTTTTATTGCCAAATTAGTGGAACAGGACAGCAAGCGCTTAGATAAGATGGCCATTAAAAATAAAGATGAAGCTGATAAGATTTTGGAAGTTTTAAACAAATCAGATTATAAAGTTAATGAGATAGAGAAAAAAGAAACTAAAAGAAATCCAAAACCTCCCTTTACCACTAGCACGCTTCAGCAATCAGCTGCCAATAAACTTGGCTTTACTGCCAAGAAAACTATGGTGGTTGCTCAGCAATTGTATGAGGGAATCAAATTGGGCACAGAAGGTTCTGCTGGTTTAATAACTTATATGAGAACCGATTCTTTGCACTTATCCTCTCAATTTATAAAGGCTACTGAGGAACATATTATTAAAAATTTTGGTGAAGATTATTCTGTCAAGGGCGGTAGATTTTTTAAATCAAAATTAAAAAATGCTCAAGAAGCTCATGAAGCTGTTAGGCCAACCTATATAGAAAAAACACCTAATTTAATTAAAGAATTTTTAACAACAGACCAGTTTAAACTTTACAGGTTGATTTATAACAGGGCCCTTGCTTCTCAGATGTCGCAGGCAAGAGTTGAAGATACTAAAGCAAAAATTAGTGCTAGTCATTTTGGTTTATTAGCCAAAGGAACCGTTATTTTGTTTGACGGATTCTTAAAGGTGATGCCAACTTCAACTAAAGACGATCAGGTTTTGCCAAAACTAGAAAAAGAAGAATTACTTAATCTGATAAAAATAGATTCTCTTCAATCTTTTACTCAGTCTCAAGCCAGATTTACAGAGGCTTCCCTGGTTAAAGCCTTAGAGGAAAATGGAATCGGTAGACCATCAACTTATGCGCCAATTATCAGTACCATAGTTAATCGGGGTTATGTTCAAAAGGAACAAAAATATTTTGTGCCGCAAGAAATTGGTTTTATCGTAAACGATTTACTGGTCAATCATTTTTCAGATATTGTTAACGTTGAATTTACAGCTAAAATAGAGGAAGATTTGGATAAAATTGCTGAAGGTAAAATGAACTGGGTTTCTGTAATAAAAGAATTTTACGATCCATTTTCTAAGGATTTAGAAAATAAGCACGAAGAAATTAAGAAGCATAAATTTGAAGAAAAAATTACAGAAGAAAAATGTGAGAAGTGCGGAAAATTTATGGTTGAAAAGATTGGTCGTTTTGGTAAATTTTTGGCTTGTTCTGGTTTTCCAGATTGTAAAACTACTAAAGCCATTAAATCAGAAATTGGCATAAAATGTCCTAAGTGTGAAGATGGGCAAGTGGTAGAAAAGAAAAGCCGTCGTCGTAAACTTTTTTATGGCTGCTCAACTTATCCAAAATGCGACTGGGCTTCCTGGTATAAACCAACTGGAGAAAAATGTTCAAAATGTCAAAACTTGCTTATTCAAAAAGGTAAGAAAATAGTTTGTAGTTCTTGTGATTTTATAAAAGACGAAAATT
>CAZGIU010000049.1:0-3198 GCA_964526535.1 uncultured Candidatus Saccharibacteria bacterium
ATGATCTTCGCCACCAGTGCCCAAAAGCAAGATATTAATCCTGCCATCACCTTCGCCCTTTAGTTCTCTTGGTCCGACATTATCTAAAAAAGCTGGAGCAGTTCCTGAAGTATTTTCAGTAATTATTTTACCTGCAGCTTTAAAGGTTTTATACGCCAAAATACCACCAAAAACTATAACTAATCCAATAAAAACACCTAAAGGAATTTCCCACCAAAGCTTTTTCCTTTGCTTTTTGATAATAGCCAGTTCATCACTGGAAGAAAGATTAACAATATTCTTGTCTGGACTTTTTGATTTAAGAGATATATCCAAAATTTAAACCTATTACAATGTGCCTATTATAACAATTAGTCTTTATCTAAACAAGTTTCATAAACTTGAGCTTAATGATATAATTAAAAAGATGAAAACAGAAGAAAACTTCTTTAAAACAAAAATTATTTTATCTTTTTTAATGTCTTTGACCTTTATAGTTTTAGGATTTTTTCTTGCAAATGATTACCCAACTATTTCAGTAGCAATGAAAGTCTTTGGTTCTTTGGGACTAGTAATAACCTTCTCTTATTTAGCTGTTAATCTAACTAGCTGGCAAGAGGATTTTCAGGAAAAAGTAAAAGAGTTTTTCTTTTTTTGGTTTGAAATTGGTAACACTGTATTAATAATTAGTGCCATTGCTTTTTCAATAAGATTTTTTGTAATTCAACCATTTATTGTCAGGGGCGCCAGTATGGAACCTAATTATCATGAAAATGAAATCTTAATTGTAAATGAAATATCCTATCGCTTAGGCCAAAAACCTAAAAGAGGCGAAGTTATTGTTTTTAAATATCCAAGAAATCCATCTGAAAAATTTATCAAAAGAATAATAGCCCTACCTAACGAAACTATAACTATAAAAGATGGTTATATTTATCTAAAAAAGACTGGTTCAGAAAAGGAAAATAAACTTGAAGAAAATTACATAGAATATCAATACCAAGTTGACCCCAATATGAATCAAACATGGACCCTTAAAGAAAATCAATATTTTGTTATTGGTGATAACCGTTCACCAACTGGAAGCTTAGACTCAAGGCACTGGGGAGCACTAGACAGAAAATATATAATTGGCAAAGTCTGGATAATTGTTTGGCCAATTAACGATCTTGGTTTCTTTAAAGCACCTCAATACTCTCTATAGTTCTTATAATCTGGTTAGTTATTTTTTCTAATTCTTCTTTGGAATAATAATCAATGTTTATTTTGCCCCCCTTGCCTTTTGGAGCAATAATAACTTTAGTCCCCAAAGCTTCTCTTAGTTTATCCTCTAATTGCTCTAAATAAGGATCTTTTGATCGATTTAAATTATTTTTCAATAACTTAGTGCTGTTTAACCTTGACCTAACTTCAGTCTCTCGCACTGACAATCCTAATTTAGTTATCTCAGACAATAGTCTAATTTGATCTTTAACTGGCAAGGTTATTAAGGTTCTGGCATGACCAGAAGTAATCACTCCATCAATTAAAGCTTGTTGAACTTCTTCAGATAAATTTAAAAGCCTAAGAGAATTTATGATAGTTGATTCAGCTTTCCCTAACTTACTAGAAAGACTTTTAACATCTATTCCACCAATATCAATTAACATTTTATAGGCTTTGGCTTCTTCGATAGGATTTAAATCTTCTCGCTGAACGTTTTCAATTAGAGACATTTCCATCTCTTTAGACAAGGAAACTTCTTTAACAATAACAGGCACTTCATTTAATCCAATCTTTCTGGCAGCCTGAAGTCTTCGCTGGCCGGCAATTAATTGATAGTTTTCATCATCAGTTTTAGCTACTATTAGTGGCTGAATAATACCATGCTCCTTAATGGAAGTAGCTAATTCATTAATAGTTTTGTCTATTAAAGTCTTGCGAGGTTGATGGTCTGAAATAACAATCCTTTCTGGACTAATATTAAGAACTCTTTCACTCTTAGCAATATTTTCAAAATCATCAGGTATTAAAGATTTCAGACCTTTGCCTAAAATTTCATTAGACACGTTCTTGTACCTCCTTAGCTAAATTTTTATAAGCCCTGGCTCCTGTTGAAAAAATATCATATGAAAAAATTGATTTACCAAAGCTTGGAGCTTCTGCTAATTTTACGTTTCTGGGGATAACGGTATCAAAAACTGGACCTGGAAAATGCTTCCTTACTTCTTCAATGACCCTGCTAGATAATTTTCTTCTTTTTTCATGCATAGTCAAAAGAGCTCCGCCTATCTCAAGCTCTGGATTTAAAGATGACCTAATTAAGGAAACTGTTTTTAGTAATTTACCAAGACCTTCAAGTGCAAAGTATTCTGTTTGAATAGGAATTATTACTTTATCAGCGGCTGTTAAAGCATTAACTGTTAAAAGCCCTAGGCTCGGAGGACAATCTATTAAAATATAACTATAATTATGAGATGCTTTTTCTATGGCTTTCTTTAAAACAAACTCTCTACTTTCCTTAGAAACTAATTCAACCTCAACCCCAGCTAAATCATCTGTGGAAGGTAAAATATGAAGACCTCTTAAACCGGTTAGAGAAATAGCTGAAAGAGGGTGGATGTCTCTTATTAAAACATCGTAAATTGTACCTCTTAGGAAGTCTTTAGTTGCTCCAATGCCACTAGTGGCATTGGCTTGGGGGTCAGCATCAATCAACAGAGTAGGCTTACCATCCTTGGCCAAAAAAGAAGCTAAATTAATAGAGGTGGTAGTTTTACCAACCCCACCTTTCTGGTTAACTATAGCGATTATTTTTGCCATCTAAAATTTATTTTAGCACGTTAGCAGAACAATTTACAAATAAAAAAACCAAAAGATGTTTTGTAAAAAACTTTATCTAATGGTTATCTAATTGGAATAATATACCAATTATCGTTCTTAAATCCGCAAAGCACGGGCTCGGTATAGGGATTATAGGCTCCAAAGTCTTTCTTCTGGCCAGTTTTCTTTATAATTACGTCATAGCTTATAGTTACTACAGCATACTTTTCAAAGCCAACAGGATGTACTGTTTCAAGAACCCACTTGATTTGCTTGCCGGGCGAGGTGCTTCTATCTAGAAAAGCAGCCAGGTGCCAGTTATTTATATAGATTTTAATAGTTTCATTTGATCTTGCCTCATTAAAACTGTGGCCAACTCCCTTAAAGTTTTTGGCCTGATAATCACGACCATGCAGA
>CAZGIU010000049.1:3208-3708 GCA_964526535.1 uncultured Candidatus Saccharibacteria bacterium
CTAAGCCTGGAAGAAGCTCTTTCGACTGATCTATTAGAAGCTGAGAAACAAGCAGTTGCTGAAATGGTTGTGGAGTGTTATGAAACTTATCACTCATTTTCTGATAATCCTCAAGCTTTATATCAGACATTGAGTGATAAGTTTCATAACACTCCACAACCATTTCAGCAGCTGCCTGTTTTTCAGCTTCTAATAGATCAGTCGAAAGAGCTTCTTCCAGGCTTAGCTGAGGCTTCTCAGTGGATTGAGGTACTTGAGAAACATTTGAATTTGTAGCAACTGGCTCTTTGTTAGCCGATAGGTTTGGTTGGTTTGAGCTTTTGCCCAAATAAACTCCAATAAAAAGTACCAGAACAAAACCAATCACTATAATTACCAAATTCCTGGGTTTCATGATCCCACCTCTTTTCATGTCAAAGATCGTTAATAGAAAGATGATACGCTGTTTTTAAACAAAGTCAATCAAAAAAATACCCATTAATAAAAAAGTTTTAATTAAT
>CAZGIU010000050.1:0-3638 GCA_964526535.1 uncultured Candidatus Saccharibacteria bacterium
TTACATAAGAATCATCAGGTTCATTTTCTGCAGCCTGTTTAAGGCATTCAATTGCTTTTTGATTGTCATTATTGGCTACATAAACTCTGCCTAAAATAGCAGGGTATTTATACTCTTCAAATAGTTTAATTGCTTGTTCTGTTTTATTGTTAAGAATCATATTCTCAGCAAGTTTTGAGAGAATATTGAAATTTTGCTTATCACTAAGTGATAATTTGTAATATTTTTCTGCTTGATCTAATTGAAGATTTTTTTGATAAATATCAGCCAGTTGCTCATAAAGGAAAGAACCCTGATAGCCAAAATTAATAGATTTTTCATAATTATCCCTTGCCAAATCAAGCTGATTTTTAGTCTGGTATAATTTGCCCAAAAAATAATAAGTTAGTCCATAAAAATTATCGTTTTCCAGAGCTTTTAGAAGGCATTCTTCTGATGATTGAAAGTTATTAGTTAATAGATATGAATAACCCAAGAATAAGTTTGCATCTCGATACTGATTATTATTTTCAGCAATTTCTTTTAATAATTTAATTGCTAGATATGGTTCACCAATTTCATTTAGTAGTTGTCCGATTATAGTTTTTTGATAGATTTCATTTGTAGCTTTATCAATTTTTGTAAAAAGATTTTCTATTTTTTTTATTTTTTCAGCCAACTCTTTAGATTTTTTAACTTCTGACAGCTTGTTTTTAGCCGATAAATAATTATTTTTACTTAAATCTATAAGTAATTGATAAAAAATTGATTCCTCATTTTTAACTTCTAACAAGACCGAGAGAGATTTTTCTGTTTCTGAAATAGCTAAAAGAAATCGAGCATAAGCTATTTTGGTTTTTTCAGGATTATCTTCCAGCTTTGCAAGATCAAGCCTTAAAATATTTTTACCCAAGTCACTTATTTGATTATTGCTAATTTGAGTTTCTATTAATTTTTGCCAACCATAGCTGTTGCTAGGATTATCTTTAACCGATTCTTTGTAGTAGTAGATAGCTTTTTCGGTTTGGCCTTTTAAAAGATATAAGTCAGCCAGATTATTTTTTAATTGGTGGTTTTTACCTCTTAGAGCCAAGGATTTTTCATAATTTAAAACAGCTGATTTATAAAGCTTGTTTTTAAAATTATTATTGCCTTGCTGAAAGTATATATCAGCTAATTTATTTTTTACCGGTATTAGAAATATTAAGATAATTAATAAAAAGCTTAACGGAATAAACAGTTTTTTGAAAAATTTCAAGGCTTTATGTTTCATTAATTTACTTAGGCCAGTTATTTATAATTAAAGGTTTATCTTTATTAATTTTTTGCCAAACAGCTTCTGTAACAAATGGTACAAAAGGGTGTAGTAATTTGAGTGAGTTGGTTAAAACCTTATATAAAACCCATTGAGCAGTTTCTTTTTCTTTTTTGTTTTCGCCGTAGACCCTTTTTTTAGTTTCCTCGATGGTTTTATCGCAGAATTTGTGCCAGAAAAAATCATAAATACCCTCGGCCGCTAAATGGAATTGAAATTTAGCCAAAGCCTGAGTAGTTTTTTGGGTTATTTTATCGAGTTCTTTTAATATCCATTTATCTTCTGGTTTAAGATTTTTGGGTACTTTACTTAAATTCGGTTTGTTTTCAATCGAAGATAAAACAAATCTAGAGGCGTTCCAAATTTTAGTTGTAAAATTCCTCATGCCTCTTATTTTTTCTTCTGAAACTATAATGTCATTACCAACTCCAGTTCCAAAAACCAAGGTCATTCTTAAAGCATCGGCCCCATAGTCTTCTACAATCCCCAAAGGATCAATAACATTGCCACGCGACTTCGACATTTTGATTTTATCTTTATCTCTTACTAAGCCGTGGAGAACAACATCTTTAAAGGGTGGTTGACCTGTTATATAAATTCCAAACATTATCATTCTGGCGACCCAAAAAAATAAAATATCAAAACCAGTTTCCATAACTGAAGTTGGATAAAAATATTCAAAATCTCCCTTTTTAGTTTTTAAGGTGTTATATGGCCACTGACCAGAAGAAAACCAGGTATCTAGCGTATCCTCCTCTTGTTTTATTTTGGTAACACCACATTTGCATTTTTTGGGAGTTTCTTCCGCCACTATTATTTCATTACATTTTTGGCAGTAATAAACAGGTATTCTGTGTCCCCACCAAATTTGGCGAGAAATGCACCAGTCTCTAATATTTTCCATCCAATTAAAATAAACTTTTTCAAATTTTTTTGGATGAAATTTTATTTCCCCTGATTTTACTACTTTGATGGCTTTTTCGGCTAGGGGTTTTATTTTTACAAACCACTGCTTAGAAATTAAAGGTTCAATAATGTGTTTACAACGTTCACAAGTTCCAACAGAGTGCTTTAAATCTTCTTCTTTCTCGATTAGTTTTAATTTCCCAAGTTCTTCTTTAATTTTTTCTCTGGCTTGATCAGTTTTTAGTCCTGTAAATTTTTTACCGCCGTTTTTTGTTATTTTCTTATCCTTGTCAATTATGTCTATAAAGTCTAGATTATGTTTTTTGCCAATCTCAAAATCGTTTGGGTCATGAGCAGGAGTTACTTTTACTGCTCCGGTGCCAAATTCTGGATCTATTTGTTCATCTGCTATTATTGGAATCTCTCTATTTATAATAGGAATTATGGCTGTTTTACCTATAAGTTTTTGGTATCGTTTATCTTTAGGGTTAACTGCTATGGCGGTATCACCAAGCATGGTTTCTGGGCGAGTAGTAGCAACTGTTATGAAAGATGAAGTATCTTTTAAGGGATATTTTATGAATGTTAGCTTGGCATTCATCTGCTCATAAATTACTTCAATATCAGATAAGGCAGTAGAACATCTTGGACACCAATTTATTATTCTTTTATCTCGATAGATTAAACCGTCATCATATAGCTTTTTAAAGGTCTTAAAAACTGATTTTGAGATTTCGGGTTCTAAGGTGAAATGATTTCTTGTCCAATCGCAAGAAGCGCCTAATTTTTTTAATTGATTCTCCATGGTTTTCTTGTTTTCCATGGTGAATTGATAAGTTTGCTTATAAAACTTTTCTCTGCCTAGGTCGTAACGACTCTTGCCTTCTTTTTTGAGTTTTTTTTCATAAACAACTTGGGTCTGAATTCCAGCATGGTCAGCTCCCGGTAGCCAAAGTGTGGGGTTGCCCAACATCCTGTTGTAGCGAATCATTATATCTTCTAGGGTAACAAAAACTGCATGACCAATGTGCAGAGCACCATTGGCATTTGGAGGTGGCATGATTATAGTAAAAGGTTTCTTTTTTTTATCTATTTTGGGAGTAAAATAACCGCCTTTTTCCCATTTTTGATAAATTTTTTCTTGATCTTTAAACTCAAATCTTTTTGGAAATTCTTTCATTTTTTCTCCTATAAAAAAATCCCTTTCTTGGGGGTCCTTTCGGACGGTACCACCCCAATTCCTAAGAGATACTTCATTGTGCGCTGTAACGGGCTTGCCCGGCGGGTTCTACTTGCTTTGAGCTTTCTTCCCGCAGCCATTTCTTTGGTGACATTAAGCCAAAGTTAAAGGCTTTTTGTTTTGTAATCACATTTTAATTTTAGTTAAAAATAAAGTCAAATACTAATAGAAAAACTTTGTTATATCGATCTGAATTTA
>CAZGIU010000051.1:0-3561 GCA_964526535.1 uncultured Candidatus Saccharibacteria bacterium
AAAATACAAAAAATACTTACTAGGTCAAAGCAGGTTATGGTTTTTGTGCAAATCGAAGACACTACTGGCAAAATAGAACTTTTGGTTTTCCCTAAAGTTTTAGATCAAAATACCCAAATTTGGGCAGAAGATAAGGTTGTTTTAGTTAAAGGGAGGGTTTCTTCCAATAAAGAAGAGGAGCCAAAAATAGTTGTTGAAAAAGCCAGAGAACTAACAGAAAAAGATTTAACTAAACATCAGGCCGGCTTAAAAACTTTAATTATTAACTTGGATATGACTCAAGCTGATGGTAACGGAAAATCACAAGAACTAAAAAAATTATTATCAGAAAATCCTGGACCAACCCCCGTTATAGTGCAAATAAATCAACATGGGGATACCAGAAAAGTAAAATTAGCCTTAAGTGTTAAGTTAGACCTAAATTTGCAGAAAAAAATAAAGACCATAACTGGATATAAAGTTGAGGTGATCAATGAAGAAAGCTATTAACTATTGACTTTAAACTCCTGATTTGTTAGTTTGTCTATATTGTCTAAAAATATTAGGAGATAACCAAGAAATGATAAAAAAAGCAGAAAAAATTATAAAAAAAGCCCCTGATTTAAGGCCAGGTGATGTTGTGCGTGTTCATGTTAAGATAAAAGAAGGCGGTAAAGAAAGACAGCAGATCTTTGAGGGAGTTATCATCAAACGTCAGGGTGGCACAAGTAATGCTGCCAGTATTTTAGTAAGAAAAATATCTGAAGGCATTGGAGTTGAAAGAAAGTTTATGTTGGCCTCACCGTTTATAGCTAAAATTGATGTTAAAAAAAGATCTATGGTTAAAAGAGCAGACCTATCATATCTAAGAAACATTAAACAAGTACATAGACATCTAAAAGATAAAAAGGTGGCTCCTTTTGAAGCTATGTTAGTTGAAGAAGTTATTAAAGCTGAAAACAAAGAAACTCAAGAAGAAAAAACTGAAGCAAAAAAACAGGAAACAAAAGATCAAAAAGAAAAAATTTCCGAAGAAAAGCCAGAACCAAAAGAGATAGCTGAAAACAAAGAAAAGGAAATTAAAGAAAAAATTAAATAAGTTGGCTAATGAACCCAACTTTCAAAATAGAAAAAAAGCTATCTAATAAAGGTAATTTTATTATCTGCGGCATAGATGAGGCTGGCAGAGGAGCTTGGGCAGGACCCGTAGTAGTAGGTGCTGTCATTTTTAAAACTCATAAGATAGACTATCAACTTAAAGACTCTAAAAAAATTTCCGAAGAAAAAAGATATCAACTTTTTAATAAACTTAATTCTGATTTATTAGATTTTAGTATTGGAATAGCTTCGCATCAAGAAATAGATAATTTCGGCATGACAGAAGCCTTAAAAATAGCGGCCAAAAGATGTCTTAACAATCTAAAAATAGAACCCGATTTTTTATTGCTTGATGGAAATTTAAATTATTTAGAAACAAAAATAAAATCTAAAACTTATATTGAAGGTGATGCACAAATTGCTTCAATTTGTGCTGCTGGAATTATTGCTAAAACTATTAGAGATAAAATGATGCATTCATCTTACTCAATAGTCCCTAAGTACCAATTTCATATTAATAAAGGCTATGGAACTTACCAACATAAAAAACTAATAGATATTTATGGTAAATCAAGTTTTCATAGAGAAAGTTTTAATACAACTGAGTCATGGACAAAAAAATAATAGGTCAAAGTGGCGAAGATTTAGCTGAAAATTTTCTAAAAAATTTAGATTATCAAATATTAGCCAAGAATTATAGAACACGGCTGGGCGAAATCGACATAATTGCTCAAGATAAAAATGAATTAGTGATAATTGAGGTAAAAACCAGAAAAACATCAGATTTTGGCTATCCAGAAGAATTTGTTACTAAATCAAAGATACAAAAAATTAAAAAAACAGCCTTAGATTTTTTAGGAAAAAATCCCTATAGGTTTTGGAGAATAGATATTATATCAATAACTTATCAGCCGGAAATAAAAATAAAACACTTTAAAAACATTACTGGTTGAATTAAAATATTAGTTAGTAAGTGAAAAAAATGGACTTCAAACAACAAAGAATAGAAGCTATTAAAAACTACCTTAATCAATATAGTGGCGATTTTTCTTTAGAAGATCTGAAAAATAAACTGTTAAAAACTGGTTACTCTCAACAGGAGATTAACCAGGCTCAAAATTATCAACCACAATATCAATTAGAGATAAATAAACAAACCAAAGAAGATTTTCTTGTGCCGCAGGAAAACAACTCAATCGTAAATCAAGCCTCTTACGCTTATCATCAACCAATAACAGAAATCCCAAAGACCATAAATTATCCAACCTTAGCTAAAAAATTAATAATAGTAACTATTTTTTTAGTGAGTGCTTTATTAACCTGGTTTTTAGCTGATAAATTTATTTTTTATAAAGGACTTAAAAAGGGAACTCATCAAATAAACATCGAGATGGAGTCTAAAGAATATCAAAAAAACATAGTTGCTAATATAGATAATTTAGAAGTAACTAAAGACAAAGTAAAACTATACGTAACCATTAAAAATAATTTACCGGATAGAGAATATAATATGTGGGGCTCAATTATGGGTAGTTTTGTAATTAAGGACCAAAAAGGCGAGAAATTAAACGATTTTAAAATTAATTATCAGCATGAAGCGGGGGGAGAATTATCTAAAAGTTCAATTAAAATAGAGGCTGGCAAAGAAGCTATGGGCTGGTCTAGTTTTGAAAATCCTAAAGACAGAAGAGTTAAGTTTATCACCATTGAGCATCAACTTTTTAAAACTTCACCTGAAATAAAACTATAGTTATTGACAAAATTATCTTTTTGAGTTATTATTAGTATAGATCCAAAGAAAGTAGCTGTCCGAGACAAAACGGACTTAATTTGCTACCGAGGAAAAACCTTAAAGAGGTCTTGTTCTCGGTAGTTATCGAGATTTTTTATTTTATAAGGAGAAAATATGGCTATTACTAAAGAAAAAAAGCAAGAAATATTAAAAGATCTGGCTGAAAAATTTAAAAATTCCAATGTAGCGATTTTAACAGATTATCGTGGTCTTGATGTGGAATCATTACAAAAATTAAGAAAAAAGGCATTTGAAAAAGGCATTAACTACAAAGTGGCTAAAAACACTTTGTTCATGATAGCCGCTAAAGACGCCGGAATCGAAATTGCCGAAGAAGCTTTTTCGCGACCAATCGGTATTGCTTTCGGGTATAAAGATGAGGTCGATTCACCCAAATTAATACAAGAATTTACCAAAGAAAACGAAACCCTGGAAATAGTGGGTGGAATTATTGACGGTAAATTTGTTCCAGTTGAAACCGTGCTTAACTTAGCAAACTTACCATCAAAAGAAGAACTATATGCCAAAGTTGTTGGCTCACTTGCAGCTCCTCTTAGAGGTGTTGTTACGGTTCTTCAAGGTAATTTGCGCGGTTTAGTATTGGTTTTAAACCAATACAAAGAAAAAATAAGTTAAAAATAATATAAAGGAGACAAATATGTCAGAAGAAGTAAAAAACGAAGAAGTAAAAC
>CAZGIU010000052.1:0-3559 GCA_964526535.1 uncultured Candidatus Saccharibacteria bacterium
ACTCGATATTAACATCATTACACTTGTCTAATGGAAAAATTCCTGAACATAAATGACATCTAGCCTCTGAAAGCCCCGCCAATAGTACATTACCAGACACACAATCGCCTCCTTATTTTATTCAGATTATCAAAGAACTTTATATATTTTTTATTTTAGCATGAAAAAATTATACATAAAAAAATCCCGCTTAAAGCGGAATTTTTTATATTTTGGTAATTTTGACTTTTGTCAGTTTCTGCCGATGACCTTGGGTTTTTCGATATCTTTTTTTAGATTTCATTTTAAAAACCGTAACTTTGCCAGCCTTAAACTGATCAATTATTTCTGCTTCTACTTTACTTGAAGAAAGTACTGGAGTGCCAAAAGAAATATCTTTTTTAGAACCTTTCATTAAAACTTCTTCAAAATTAATTTTATCACCCTTTTTGCCATCTTTTTTTTCTATCAGAACAATCTCTTTTTCATAGACTAAATATTGCTTACCGCCAGTTCTAATTATGGCAAACTTATCATCTTTTTTCTCTTTACCAGAAACTATTTTTTCTTTTTTAATGTCATTTTTCGTAACCATTAATATCCCTTTCTAAAATCAATAAAAGTAGCTTAGCAAAAACTAAACTATTAATCAACCCTTAAAACTTAATCTTTTGTGTCGCGATGAAACACTTAGGATAATACCAATAGCAGCCAAAACAGATATAGTTGAACTTCCGCCAGCACTAATTAAGGGTAGCGGTATACCTGTCACTGGCATAATACCAATGTTCATGCCAATATTAACGAAAGATTGAAATATAATCCAAACCACCAAACCAATTGCCAAAAAACTACCAAAATTATCTGAAGACAAATTCGAGGCTTTTAGAAGCCTAATAACAAGGATAGCAAATAAGATTAGTAATAGTATGGCCCCAGCAAAACCAAGCTCCTCAGCCAAAACTGAAAAAATGAAATCATTATATCTCTCTGGCAAAAATTTTAATTGACTTTGAGGTCCATGGCCTAAGCCCCTACCAAATATTTGACCTGAACCAACAGCAATAACTGCCTGAAGGACATTATAACCAGAACCCTGGGGATCAAGACTTGGATTAAGGAAACTAAGCAATCTTTTCTTTTGATAATCTTTTAGGAAAAATTGATAAATAACTGGCATTGAAATTAAACCTAAACCCAACAAAGAAAAAATGTGTAACTTTCTAACCCCAGAAACAATAACCATGCCAAGCCAAATAAATATCATCACCATAGCTGTACCAAAGTCTGGTTGAAGTAAAACTAAAAAAACTGGCAAGGCCATATAAAGCATGGAAATTACAAAATTCTTGAGCAAAAACATATCTTCGCCTTTTTGAGAAAAAAATTTAGCTAAACAGATAATTAAAATTAATTTTGATGGTTCAGATGGTTGAAATCTAAAAAAACCTATATCTATCCAACTGGTTGCCCCTCTGGTGACTGAACCAATAATTAAAACTAAAAGTAGAAAGAATATCATAGAAATATATAAAATTTGGGTTATGTTTTTTAAAAATCGATAATCTAATGAAGCTAAAATAAATAATGAAAAAAATCCAATTAAGCCAAAAATAATTTGAGAATATAAAAAAGAAAAACCTGAAGTAATAGAAGTGGTACTATAAACAACCATGGTTCCTAAAGAATAAAGAAAAAGGGAAACCAAAATTAGTATCCAATCTAAATTTTTTAGTTTACGAAAACCTAACATTTATTTAGATATTCTGGTCAAGCCAATAGCAATATCTGCTTGATTAACTTTAATGTTTTCTTGATACTCACTTTCAATTTTATCAAAAATAATATCTGAAGCTAAGGTTTCTTTTTTAATACTATAAGATGAATTTTCGAAATTTCTAATAGCCTGCTTAAGCTTAACATCATCAGTTTGATAATAAACGATTATTCTGTCTTCAACGTTGAAGTTAGCCTTTTTCCTCAAGGATTGAATTTGCCTGACTAATTCTCTGGCCAAACCCTCTTGCTTTAACTTCGGGGTAATATTAATATCAAGTGATACTTCGAAATCTTTTGACTTTGAAAGCGAAACTTTTTTAACATTAACTTCTTCAGAAATTATCTCTAAAAGATCATCTTCTATTTCATCTGCTAATTTAATTTTAAGATTTGATAATGGCTGGCGTACCTTAATAGAAGCCTCCGCTCTTTTAGAAAGTCCTACTTCAATAATCTTTCTTACTAAAAACATTTTTTTTTCTAATTGCTGATCAATCAAAATTTTTTCATTTTTTGGCCAATCACACAAATGAATACTCTGGGGATCATTATTATTTTTTAAATTCTGATAAATCTCTTCAGTTACAAAAGGCATGAAAGGTGCCAAGAGTTTTATATAATTTATAAGCACATAGTATAGAGTTTCATAGGCTGCTAACTTATCATTATCATTTTCTGATTTCCAAAATCTTTTTCGAGACCTTCTTATATACCAGTTAGAAAGATCATCAATAAAATTATCTAATAAAAAAGCAGCCTGAGATATTTCATAACTTTCTAAACGCTCAGTTATTTTTTTAATTAGGATATTAGTTTTTGAAATAATCCATTTATCTAAAACATTGTCATTAGAAATATTCCCCGATAGACTAAATTTATCAAGTGAGGCATATGTAACAAAAAAACTGTATGAGTTCCATAGTGTTAGAACTACTTTCTTTAAGACACTTTCAACTCCTTTTTCTGAGAAATTAAGGTCGCCAGCCTTAACAGCTGGGGAGGACATTAGATAAAACCTTAAAGAATCGGCTCCGTATTTATCTAATATAATTGAAACCTCAGGATAATTTTTAAGTCTTTTTGACATTTTCTGTCCGCTTTCTGCTAAAATAAGACCAGATACTACAACATTCTTATAAGCTACAGAGTTAAATAATCCTGTAGATAATAATAGCAATGAATTAAACCACCCCCTCGTTTGATCAATACCCTCTGCAATAAAATCAGCAGGAAAATCTCTATTAAACTTTTCCTTATTTTCGAAAGGATAGTGAACAGAAGCGTAGGGCATAGCCCCTGATTCAAACCAACAATCCAAAACTTCACCAGAAAGCTCTTTTTCTCCTCCACACTCACAAGAAACTTTTATGTCTTTCAAGAAATGTAAATGAAGATCTTTTATTTCTTCCCCTGCCCTCACCTGAAGATCTTTAGCACTTCCAAAAACCTCTGTTTTTCCACATTTCTCACACTGCCAAACAGGCAGTGGAGTTCCCCAAAAACGGTTACGAGATATATTCCACTCTGGAGAAGTCTCCAAAAGATTTGCAAAACGACCACTACCAACATTATTAGGAATCCATTTAATTGTCTTATTAAGCTCAATAATTCTTTTTTTGAAAGTAGGAACTTTTACTAAGTAACTATCAATAGCTTTATAGATAAGTGGGGTATCGCAGCGCCAGCAATGAGGGTAGGAGTGAGTTATGTCTTCGGTTTTAAAAACCTTATTACCTAAATTATTAATTATCTTTTCATTGGTTTCAAATTCCACAACACTACGACCAGAATATTCTGGAAC
>CAZGIU010000053.1:0-3553 GCA_964526535.1 uncultured Candidatus Saccharibacteria bacterium
ACTTACTAAAATAAAAGGTATTAATGAGGTTAAAGCTGCGAAATTTCAAAAAGATGCTACTAAGTTTCTAGAAGTATCAGTTAGTAGTTTAGCTGAAGACAGTTTTAAAGATCAAGCAAGTGATACCGAGGAAGATTTTGGTCAACTTATTAAAGAAGATAAGTCTGAAACAGAAGAGCTTTCTGAAGAAGAAAAGGCGATTTTGGAAAAAGAAGAGGCTAAAAAATGAAACTTATAGATGTAACTAGGCTGTCTCTTGGTAATTTAAGAAGGAACCGCCAAAGAAGTATTTTAACAATTGCTGGAGTAGCTATTGGAATTGCTACTATTATATTTTTAGTTTCTTTAGGTTTTGGTCTTCAGCAACTTTCTATTTCTAAACTGACATCTTTGGAAGCCCTAACAACTATTACAGTGACTCCAGGTAATTCAGATACTGCCAAACTTACAGATGAAAATATCGAGAAGTTTAAAAATATTGATGGGACTGATAAGGTAAGTGCTTCTTATTCAGTGCCAAGCTATATTACTTTTTCTGGCAATGGTAAAACAACTGATGCTACTTCTTATTCTTTTGAAGCCAGTTTGCTTGAAGTAGAAGGAATTAGAATTAAGGAAGGTAAGCCTTTTTCTAAGAATGCCACCAATGAAGCTATCATTTCAAAATCAATTTTAAATGTTTGGGATGTTGACAGCGAAAAAGATGTAATTGGTAAAGACCTGGAAGCTAATTTTATTATTTCAAACGAAGATGTTTCTTCCGAAAAGGTTGATTTAAGCGCTTTAAGGCAAAAATATAAAATCGTGGCTGTAGCTGATGATGAGCGTGGTTATTTATATATTCCATCCGAAACTTTAAAAACTGTTCAGTTAAAATACTATTATCAAGCTAAGGTTAAAGTTACTGATAGAAATAATATTGAATCAGTTAGAACTGAAATTGATTCTTTAGGTTTTACAACTCAGTCAGTTAAAGACAAGGTGACTGAAATAGAGACAATTTTTCTAATAGTTAAAATAACCTTAGGGGCATTTGGTCTCATTGCCTTGTTGGTGGCTTCTATTGGCATTTTTAACACCATGACCATAGCCCTATTAGAAAGAACTCATGAGATAGGTGTTATGAAAGCAATAGGTGGTGAGGATAAAGACATTAAAAGAACTTTTATATTTGAAGTGGCCATTATTGGTTTACTTGGTGGTATTATTGGGGTTTTATCTGGAATTTTAATGGGTTATTTAGTTAATTGGTTAATTAATAGACTAGCTGAAGCAGTTGGTGGAGAGGCAAATGCTTTATTTTATACCCCAGGCTATTTTATGATTGGAGCAATTGTAGGTTCTTTTGTAATTAGTACTATTGCAGGCATATATCCAGCCAAAAGAGCCTCTAAGCTTAATCCTATAGAAGCTTTAAGATACGAATAAAACCTGGTTTGCTAAATAAAATTAGCTAGCCAATTTATGGTTTTGTCTATATTGTTATTAGCATTAAAGTAGAAGGATAAACTAATTAAAAAAGCTATTAATAAAAACGATATAACTATAGTTTTTAGAATATCTTTTTTGAAATAAAACAAAGTTTTGCTATCGTTTATTGGGTTTGATTTCTTTTCTTGTAAAACCTCAGTTTGTTCAGGTAGGGGCTTTAAATATTCGATGTTTTTGGAAAGCTGTTGGTTTAACAGTTTCTTAAATTGGTTTTTTAATTTCTTATTTTTATTTTTTTTCATTTGCTTTTATAACATTTACTTTTTATAATATAACATATTCTTTAAGAAAATTTATGAATAATCAATTAATTATAATTTTTACATTACTGGTGGCCGTTTTTATCTGGTTAGTTTTTTTAACTATACAGTTTTTTATTTTGAAAAAAAGATTAAAAGATCTTTTTGGTGATCATAATTCTCAAACTATAGAGAAAGCTTTAAATGATTATGTTAAAAAAGTTAAGAAATATTTTGATGATGTTGAAGAACTTAAAAGTTTTTCCCAAAAACTTTACCTAATGTCTTCTATGGGATTACAAAAAGTTGGAGTTGTGAGGTTTAATCCTTTTGGCGATGTTGGCGGTGATCAAAGTTTTTCAGTGGCGCTCTTAAACTTTGAAAATTCAGGTATTGTTATAACCAGCCTTTATTCTCGAGAGGGAACTAAAGTTTACAGTAAGCCTATTTTAGGCGGAATTTCTAAACATCATTTAGCTGAAGAAGAAAAAGAGGCTATTGAAAAAGCAATAAAAGATTATAAAAAAGGAGTTTAAATGTTTTCTAAAAAAAATATTGTTGGTGAAGTTGAAACTATTGTTGGCCCCTCTGTCTTTTTAAAAGGTAGGTTAAAAAGTGATAATAATATTAAAGTTCAAGGTAAGGTATCTGGTGAAATAATAACCAAAGGTGATGTTTTTATTACTGAAGAGTCTCAAATAAAGGCTTCAGTTAACGCTAAAAATGTGGTTATTTCTGGAGAAGTGGTTGGTGATGTGGAATCATCTGGTGAAGTGACTTTAACAGAGTCAGCCAAAGTAGTTGGTAATATAAACTCAGGTGCTTTAATTATAAAAATGGGTGCTATTTTTATTGGTAAGAGCTCCATGGTTCAAGACTCTTTAAAAGAGGCTAAATCAAAAAAAGAAAAAAAGAAAGAAAGTGAACTAGAAATAGAGCCAGAAGTAGAATTAGAAAAATAATATGTATTATTATGTAGTTAATCCAGCCGCTGGTGATGGAAAAATCAATAAGATTCAGCTTAAGCTTCAGGAACTGATAAAAAAGAGCGGGATTAATGGGGAATTTGTTAAAACTACTGGCAAAGGAGATGCCACTAGAATTGTTAGGATGGCTATTAAAGAAGGAGCTTCTACAATTGTTGCGGTTGGTGGTGATAGCACTGTTTCAGAAATTGTTAATAGTTTAGGTAGTCAACCTGAGGTAGTTTTGGGGATTATTCCTATTGGCAGAACCAATATTTTAGCTAACTCTTTGGGTATTTTTGACTGGCAACAATCTGTTAAAGTTTTAGCCAAAAGAAACGTAAAAAACATAACTTTAGGCAGGGTTAATGATTATTATTTTATTACCTCACTGGAAATAGGATTTGAAGAAAAATTTTTGAAAAAAAGAGGCGAAACATCTGTTTTCAAGAAAGTGTTATTAAGGAAAGAAATAGCTCAAAAACTTTTAGCCTTTAAAGGCTTTGATGCTAAACTTGGTTTTGACAAAGATTTTTCTTTAGAAACCAAAATTTTCAATATTTCTGTTTTAGGCTCAAAACTTATAATAGATTCTAATGTTAGAAATAAATTATCTGTTTTTTTGGTACCCTTTCAGTCAAAAATGTCTTTACTGGGTAATATTAAAAAATTAGTTAAAGGTGATTATCAAGATTTACCACTTATAAGTTCCTTTAGTGCTAAAAATGTTTTTATTGATACATACGATAAACCCCAGAATGTTTATGCAGATTCTAGCTTAATTGGTACTACTCCAATAGAGGTTTCAATAAGCGATAAAAGTATTAATATAATTGTTAGTAAAAATTTGACTAAAGA
>CAZGIU010000054.1:0-3475 GCA_964526535.1 uncultured Candidatus Saccharibacteria bacterium
ATAGGACAGTGGTTGGCTGGACAGAGGTTTTAGAGGGAGTGCCTATGCCGGCAACATCGGGTTTAACAACTTTTGAACAGCATCTTTCTCTAACTCAATGTGCTGAGTCTACTTCAACTCATTATTCTGTTTCTGGAACTCCAATCGCAGCCAGAAATGGTATGGCCTGGGAAACCTCAAGTGGTTGTGGTTATGGTGCCTGGGGGGTTGCCCCACCAGTTGCTGATGAGCGCTACTATATTAATATGCGCTGGAATTATACCACTATTCATGGTCAGCCATATTACAAAGAAAAAAGCTGGTATTATAGAAAAAGAGTTTTAGTTATCAACCCAGCTAATGGTAAAAAATTAGTAGCTTCCATAATAGAATATGGTCCAGCGCCTTGGACAGGCAGGGTTTCTGGTCTTTCTCCGGAAGCTATGAACGCCTTAGGAGCTGTTAACAATACCAATTTAGAATATTATTGGTAATTTAGATCAAAGCGCCCAAGTTGGCCCCTTAAATTGAGGGGCTCTTTTTTTTATGATAGAATTTAGTGGTATTAAAAAGGGTTAATATGAAACCAATTTTAGTAACTGGTGGCGCTGGTTATATTGGTAGCCACACAGTTAAAGAGCTTGTTAGAACAAAACACAAAGTTGTTGTTTATGACAATTTATCCAAAGGTCATAAGTGGGCTGTTGATAAAAAAGCTGATTTAGTTGTGGGTGATCTTTTAGAAAATCAAAAACTGGAAAAAGTTTTTTTAAAGTATAAACCTGAGGCGGTAATTCATTTTGCAGGCTTAATTGAAGTTGGTGAATCTGTTCAAGATCCTCAAAAATATTATCTTAATAATGTTGTGGGAACTCTTAGTTTATTGGAGGCTATGGTTAAAACTAAAATAAAAAAAATGGTTTTTTCCTCTTCAGCTGCAGTTTATGGGAGTCCTCTAAAAACTCCAATTAAAGAAAATGATTTAAAAATTCCCACTAACCCTTATGGCAATACTAAAAAAATTATAGAAGATATTTTAAAAGATTACGAGCAAGCTTATGGAATTTCAAACGTCTCTTTAAGGTATTTTAATGCTTCGGGCGCTGATAAGGAAGGGCGGTTAGGTGAAGTTCATGATCCGGAAACCCACTTAATTCCAAGAATATTAGACTCTCTTATTAAGTCAAAAGAAATAGGTATTTTTGGTGTAAATTACAAAACCCCAGATGGTACTTGTGTTAGAGATTATATTCACGTTGAAGATTTAGCCCAGGCTCATATTTTAGCCATTAACTACTTAAAAGATAAAAAAGGCAAGTTTGAATTTAACCTAGGTTCTGGCAAAGGTTTTTCCGTAAAAGAAATAATTGAAAATGCCGAAAGAGTTACTGGTATAAAAGCCAAGGTTTCTGTAAAGCCAAAAAGAGAAGGCGATCCAGCCATTTTATTAGCCGATATTAGTAAGGCTAAACGACAACTTAAGTGGAGCCCTAAGTATTCAGACCTTGATTATATTATAGAAACTGCCTGGAATTGGGAGCAGTCTAAAAAATGAGTTTTGGTAAAAAGTTTGTAAAAAATTCTCTATATGGAGTCTTGGAATTTGCTTGGCCAATTCTTCTTTCGATTGCTGTTACACCTTTTATTGTTAGGCAGCTTGGTATAGATGCCTACGGTATTTTATCAATTGTTTCTGTTACCTTGGGATTTTTTGCTATTTTTGATTTAGGCTTAGGTTTGGCGGCTGTTAGAGACATTGCAGAACACTACGAAAAAAAAGATTATATAGAAATAAACAGGGTTTTATCTTCAATTTTATTAACCTATTTGGTTATTGGAACTTTTGGCGCTTTAGTTATTGTTT
This sequence comes from uncultured Candidatus Saccharibacteria bacterium, assembly GCA_964526535.1. Lineage (GTDB taxonomy): Bacteria > Patescibacteriota > CPR2_A > CG2-30-33-46 > CAZGIU01 > CAZGIU01. The sequence continues at coordinate 1,844 of CAZGIU010000054.1, forward strand.
TTGCCGCTGATTTTTTAACTACTCAAGTTATAAATATACCCGCTCAATATTTAGAAGTAGCTAAATTTGCTTTTTATGTAGCAGCTTTTGGATTTTTATTTAATATGATAATAGGTGTTTTGGGCTCTATTCCAAAAGCAATCCAAAGATATGATGTTTCTACAAAAATTAGTATTGTTTTTGGAACACTAACTAGTCTTTTAATGGTTTTAATACTTTATCTGGGTTATGGTTTAAAAGAGGTAGTAATTTTAAATTTAGGTATAAGCATTGTTACAGGCATTGTTTATATTATTGTTGCTAAAAGATTAATTCCTCAGATAAAAATTAGATTTAAATTCTATAAAGATATTTTTTTCAGACTTTTTAAGTTTGGAGGTTTTTTCCTAATTACTGGTATATCTGGCATGGTTCTATTACAGCTCGATAAACTTTTAATCGGATCTTTAATTTCTGTCTCACTTGTTACCTTTTATGTAATACCTTCAAGTATAACTCAAAGGATTCAGGGATTAATAACTTCTTCTGTTAATATATTATTTCCAGTTACCTCGGCCTTACATGGCACTGGTCAGATTGAAAAATTACAAAAAGTTTATCGGTCCGTCGTTAAAGTAGTTTTAGTTATAGCTACTTCAATTGCAGTTCCGGTTTTTATTTTTGCTGGTCAATTTCTTTTATATTGGTTAGGCCCTGATTTTGCTAGAGAAAGTACCACAGTAATGATGTTTTTAGTTCCAACTTATCTAATTTTGGGTATTACCAGTGTTCCTTGGTCGATTTGCTTGGGGGTCGGCAAATCAAACATTAATGCTTTATTTTCGGTTTTAGTAGCTGTTTTAAATGTTTTGTTGATATTTGTTCTTTATAAACCTTTTGGTTTAAATGGAGTAGCAGCTGCTTATTTTTTAAGTGTTATTTTTATTAACCCAGTAGCTATTAATTATATCGAAAGAAAAATTCTTAAGTTGTCTGGGTATGAATTTTGGTCTATTTATTATAAAATATTACTACTAGCTGTTATTCAGGGCACAATTTCTTTAATGTTTATTCCTCTGGCTAATTCATTTTTAACAACCATTCTATTAATGGGAATTACTGCGTTAATTTTGCCAGTTTTGTATACTCTTTTTAAGATGCCATCCGAGGAAGAAAGAAAATTGTTCTCTTTTTTGGTAAATAAATTTATAGGACAAAAAAATGATACCAGTTTATAAGCCTTCTATAGGTAAAAAAGAATTAGAATATGTAACTCGAGCAGTTAAGTCTACTTGGATATCTTCTAAGGGTGAATTTTTAGACAAATTTGAAAAAGAATTTGCCAAATTTTGCCAAACTAAGTATTCGGTAGCCACTTGTAATGGCACGGTCTCTATTCACTTGGCGTTGGAGGCCTTAGGTGTTGGTGAGGGCGATGAGGTTATAGTACCCACCTTTACCTACGTAGCTTCTGTAAATGCCATAACCTACACTCAAGCTAAGCCTGTTTTTGCAGAGTCTGAAAAAGATAGTTGGAATTTAGATCCAAGTGATATAGAAAAAAGAATAACTTCAAAAACTAAAGCTATAATGGCCGTTCATCTTTATGGTCATCCTTGTAATATGGGGCCTATTCTTAAAATAGCCAAAAAA
>CAZGIU010000055.1:0-3417 GCA_964526535.1 uncultured Candidatus Saccharibacteria bacterium
CTCTATCCCCTGAGCTACGGGCGCAATAATAAAAAGTGCTTAAGTTAGCACTTTTTATTATAACAAATAGTAAACTTATTTTTTAGAATCTAATAAACCTTGAAAAAACATCTATTAAATCTTCTTTTCTATTAGGGTCCTCTAGAATATGTTCACGAAGAACTTCTTTAACTAAAGTTGGATCCATGTTTTCTAATTGAAGACTAATTACAGGAGAAAATCTCTTAGTTAACTGAAAATTTAAATGTTTAACAGGGGGATCAAAAATAACCCAAAAAGTTGCTATTTCATTATAAGGATAAAATTTTTCACCAACTTTAACCCCGACATTTGTTAAAATTATCTCAACATCTCTTGGTTTGATATCAGCGTATTGATAAATAATAACTCCTAACAATAAAAATACTAGAATTGCTATCCATTGGGCTAAAAAAGCAGAAACTACAATAAGAGAAAGTAGGGCACCGTAAACAATAATATGCCACCAGGTTGATTTTTCATGATAGTAAAATTCTGGAGCAACCCAGGAAGTTATATATTGATCTGCAAAATCATCAACCTGATCTTCATAAAAGTTTTGGTCAGATACAAATTGTTCACTATTATAATCAACTGCAGTATCGGCTTGAATATTTTTAGACATAATAGGCAGTCCTTTCTTTTTAGGAGCCTTAGCGGACTTAACAACCCTCTTTTTAGCTATCTTTTTAACCGCTTTTTTCTTTTGTGGTTTTGTTTTTTTAGATACTGATACTGATTTTTTAGTAATAGTTTTTTTTCTAGTAACCATTTTTAACTCTTTTAAATTTATTATACCTCAACTAAAACTAATTGGAAGTTTTTTTAATGAATTGAATTATTTTGGATTCTCTTTTTTGGGTATTAAATTTTTTAGAAAACTGAGCATCATAATGATAATCTTTTTTTTGGTACAAAAGCCCCAGCCCTATTTTGGCATCAGAGTTATAGTCCCATTCTATAATTTTCTTATATGCCTGCTTCTTGACCTTATACTGATGATTTTTTAATTCATAAACGTTCTTATCATAATAATCATGGTTATCGAAAAAAGTGGCACAAATCTGTAAAACATCTATATGGGCAAAACCTTGATGATTAATTCCTTTTTTAATTAAATCTTTAATCTGGTTAAGATCTTTAGTGTATGAGCGGGCAATAAAAGTTGCTCCGGCTGAATAGGTAAGCTCAATAGGATTGAAAGGTTTTTCAACAGAACCATAAGGAGTAGATTTTCCAACAAAACCTTTAGGTGAAGTTGGACTAACCTGACCAGTTGTTAAAGAATATAAACGATTATTGTGAACTACTAAAGTTATATCGATATTTCTTTTAGCGGCAAACATCAAATGTTCCAGACCTTCGCCGTAAACATCACCATCGCCACAGAAAACAATAACTTTAAGTTTTGGGTTAGCTATTTTAATTCCTTCAGCTGCAGGTACTGCCCTACCATGAAGAGAATAAAAAGTATTAACGCTAATGTAATCAACAATTTTAGCATGACAACCTATACCAGAAACTACCACAACATCAGACAGCTTAGTATCTATTTCCAATAAAGCCTGTTTAAGAGCAGCTAAAATTGTAAAGTCTCCGCAACCAGAACACCAAGTATTTACGCAGTAGGTATTTAGGTCTTTTTCCATTATTTCATAACCTTTCTAACATTATATAAAAGCTCCTCAAAACTAAATGGCCTGCCATCATATTTTAAAACCACATCATTAACATTTAACTGAAATTGCCTAAGTAGGGTTGCTAACTGAGCAGTAGCATTAGCCTCCACCCCAATAATTCTATCAACTCCCTTTAAGGCTTTATTGAGCTGCTTTACTGGCAAAGGAGACAAAACAACTGGCTGAATCAATTTAATATTTAATTCTTCTGCAACTTCTTTACAAACCCCTGTAGTTGAGCCCCAGGAAATTAAAGCAATTTCTGATTTTTTATTACCATAAACTTTTACAGCCTGGTAATTATTCTCTAAATCTTCAAGCAAAAAGTTTTCTTTTCTTAATCTTTTGTCTTGCATAATTTGAGTTGTTACAGCATCTTCAACGGTAATGCCATACTCATCATGTTCGTAACTATTAGCCTTAACATTAGCCTTTTTATTGCCAGGAAAAGCCATAGGAGAAATTCCATTTTTAGAATTTGAATATCTTTTATAAAAACCCTTACCGTTCCAAAGAGAAATTTTTTCTTTTTTTAATTTAGGTAAATTACCTTTGTCAAAACTAAAGATAGACTCAGAAAGAGTTTTATCTACCAATACAACGCTCGGGGTTTGATATTTCCAGGCCAAATTAAGCATAACAGAGCTCCAGTAATAAGCTTGCTCAGCATCTGAAGGTGCAGCTATAATCCTAAGAAATTCACCATGCCCTGAATTTAAAACAAAACCTAAGTCACCCTGGGTACTATAAGTTGGTAAGCCAGTTGCTGGACCTGGTCTTTGAGACATAACTACAACTATTGGCAACTCAGCCATTCCTGAAAGACTAACTCCTTCAGTCATTAAAGCAAAACCACCTCCAGAGGTTCCAACTACAACCTTAGAACCTGCATAAGCTGCCCCGTTGGCCATCATAATAACACCTATTTCTGATTCTGGATGAATAACCTTTAGATCTAATTCCATAGACTTCTCAGCTAAAAAGTGAAGCACTGAAGAAGCGGGGGTCATAGGATAAGCAATGTAGATATCTAAATCAGCAGAAGACAAACCTAAAGCAATGGCCTCATTGCCATATAAAAGGCCCGAGGGTTTTTTATTGAGTTTTTTTATTTTAAACTTATTTTTAGCTAAATCATAAGACTCTTTAGCTATTTTAAGGTTTAATTCAATCTTTTTGGGTGTATTATTCTTTATTATTTTTTGCGCTAATTGCCAGTCAACACCCAAGGCTTTACACATTGCAGCTACAAGCGCAATGTTGCGAATTACTAAAGGAGCTTCATGTTTTTTAGTAAGCTTGGTTAACTCTAAACCATCTCCGGAAGACTTAACCTGATTTTTATCATAAATAATCCAGGTATTTTTGCTTATCTTGTCTTTATGTTTATCAACACAATCCTGATTTAGAGCTAAAATAATATCCACCTTGTCTTTATAGGAATAAATAGGTTTCTTGGAGGCTCTAATAATTGAAAAAGTATGGCCACCCCTTATTAAGGAAGGATAGTCTCTGTAAATGAAAATGTAATAACCAAGTTGGTTTAATATTTTAGCTATTATCGGGGCTGAACTTTCTATGCCATCACCCGATTTTCCGCCTATTAGAATCGAAATATCTTTCATTAAAGATATTATAATTTATTTCTTGCTTTTACTCAAATTAATGTATAAGTCACACACTTATGAGACTCTGGGTATTTTTTAAGCATATAATCAAT
>CAZGIU010000056.1:0-3397 GCA_964526535.1 uncultured Candidatus Saccharibacteria bacterium
AGCCAACCTGATGTTTAGTTAAATCTTTTTCGGTTAGTTCTCTAGCTTTTTCAACAACTATTTTTGACTCCTCTTCTTTGTTGGAAGAAACCCTTCCTTTAACTAAAACAACCTTATCTTCTGCCCAAATTTGAGTATTTTGATCTAAAACTTTAGGGAAAACCAAGAGCTCTATTTTGCCAGTAGTGTCTTCGATTTGCACAAAAACCATGACTTGTTTTGACCTGGTAAGTATTTTTTGTATTTTAGTTATTACTCCACCAACAATAATATTTTGGTCTATTTGTGATTCTGATATTTCCCCAATTGGCTGAGCTTTGGTTCTTAAGAAATTTTCATAATCTTTTAGTGGATGATCTGTTAGATAAACTCCTAACAATTCTTTTTCCCAGGCCATTGTTTGTTTTTTGTCAACCTCTATTTCATTGGTTAAGTTTAGTCTAATTGAATTTTCTTGACCAAGAAGGCTAAACATATCTGTTTGACCATTATTAGCTTCTTTATTAGCCTTCTGGGCAAAATTAAGTAAAATTTCTTCGTTTGCCAGTAGTTTTCCTCTATTTTCCAAAGAATCAAAGGCTCCACATCTTATTAAAGCTTCGAGGGGTTTTTTATTATTAACAGTTGAGTCCATTCTATTAATAAAGTCCTCAACTGATTTATAGTGGCCATTTTTCTTTCTTTCTTTAACTATGGCATTGGCTGGTCCTTCTCCTACATTTTTTATAGCCAAAAGTCCAAATCTTATTTTATTAGTTTCTGGAACAACAGCAAAGCCCTGGAAACTTTCATTGATGTCTGGAGGTAATATTTCTATCCCCATTCTTTCTGATTCTGATATTTCTATTTTGACTCTATCCATATTTTGTTGATCTGAAGTTAAAAGGGCAGCCATGAAACAATTTGGATAATGAGCTTTAAGATAGGCTGTCCAGTAAGCTATCATGGCATAACACGCAGCATGTGATTTATTAAAGCCATATTGAGCAAAATCTTCCATCATTGCAAATATGTCCTTGGCTTCATTTTCTGAAAAATTATTTTTTTTGGCACCCTCAATAAAAAGTTTTTTTTGCTCCATCATCAGTGATTTTATTTTTTTACCCATAGCCTTTCTTAAAATATCGGCCTGGGGGCCTGAGAAGCCAGCTATCTCTTTAGCTATTTGCATAACCTGTTCTTGGTATACAGGGATACCATAAGTTTCAGAAAGAGCATTTTTAAGCTTAGGATTAAAGTAGCTTATTTTTTCTTTTCCATGTTTTCTTTTAACATAAGATGAAATCCATTGCATTGGACCTGGTCGATAAAGAGCTACTACTGCAATTATATCTTCAAATTCAGTCGGTTTTAGCTCTCTTAAAACTCTTTTCATGCCATCGGATTCTAGTTGAAAAACACCAGTTGTTTCACCTTTGCCTAACATTTTAAAAGTTTTTTGATCATCAAGCGGAATATTTTCTAGGTTAATATTTATTTTATGAACCGCTTCTATAATTTCTAAAGTTTCTTGAATAATCGTTAAATTTGATAAACCCAAAAAATCCATTTTTAAAAGACCTAACGACTCTAAGTCACCCATTGGGTATTGAGTTACTATTGAAGTTGAGCCTTTAGTAGCTTTTTGAATTGGTACATAATTTGTTAAAGGTTTAGGAGAGATAACAACTCCAGCAGCATGAGTTGAGGCGTGTCTAGCCACTCCCTCTAACTTCATAGCTAAATCAATTAATCTGCTCACTCCCTCGTCTGTTTGATAGAGTCTTTTTAATTCTGATGAAACATCCAGGGCTTCAACTAAATGAAGACCAGTGGGTATCATTTTAGCTATTTTGTCTACTTCAGAATAAGCTACTCCTAAAGCTCGACCAACATCTCTAATGGCGGCCCTAGCTGCCATAGTTCCAAAAGTTATTATTTGAGCCACATGATCAGTGCCATATTTTTCTATCACATAATCTATAACTTCACCCCTTCTTGAATCTGCAAAATCCATATCAATATCTGGCATGGCGATTCTTTCCTCATTTAAAAATCTTTCAAAAAGCAGGTTATATTTTATGGGATCTATATCTGTAATATTTAATGCATAGGATACAATTGAACCGGCGGCCGATCCTCTGCCAGGGCCTACCATAATACCTTTATTTTTGGCGTAATTAACAAAATCTTGAACAATTAAAAAATATGAAGCAAAGCCAGTCCTTTTGATAACTCCCAGTTCATATTCAGTCCTTTTTTTGATTTCTTCCGACAAGTCTTTTTGTTTTACTTTATATTTTTTTTCAAGTCCCTGATATACAAGTTTTTTTAGATAGCTTTCTGTCTCCTCTCCCTTAGGCAGTTTATATGGAGGCAAGAGAATTTGATCTAATTTTATTTCTAAGTTACATTTATAAGCAATTTCTAGGGTATTTTCTATTACTTCCGGGTTTTCGGCAAAGGCGTCCAACATTTCTTTTCCTGATAACAAAGATAAATCTGACTCAATTTTCATTCGGTCGTCATCAAGCATTGTTTTACCAGTTTGAACACACAAAAGAACCTCAGCTGCCTCCTGATCATCTTTATTTATATAGTGAACGTCTTTTGTGGCAACGACTTTAATGCTATTTTTTTTGCCAATTTCAATTAGTCTTTGATTAACAATTTTCTGGTCTTCCCAGTCTTCTTGATACTGAACTTCTAGATAAAAATCATCGCCAAATATTTTTTTATACCACAGGGCAGCTTTTTCAGCCTTTTCAATATTGTCAGAAAGAGCTAAGGACGGAACCTCACCCTTAAAACAGCCAGATAAAGCTATTAAGCCATCAGCATATTTTTCCAGATTTTTTTTATCAATTCTTGGTTTGTAGTAATAACCTTCTATGTGAGCTAAGGATGTTAATTTTATTAGGTTTAAATAACCAGTATAATTTTTGGCTAATAAAGTTAAATGGAGGGGCGATGTATCAATTTTAGCCACTTTATCGGTCAAGCTTCTGGGTGCAATATAAGTTTCAAGTCCAATAATAGGTTTTATGTTTCTTATTTTTGCTTGTTGGTAAAACTCCAGTGCCCCATACATAGCACCATGATCTGTTATGGCCAAAGCTTTCATGCCCATTTCTTTAGCAGCATCAAGTAACTGGGGAATCTTACCCATTCCGTCCAACAAGCTGTAATGAGTATGTACATGGAGGTGAACAAACTTACTCATAAATCAAATTCTCTGGATTGGTTCTTTCTTTTATTTTCGAAATATAGAATAGTTAAAGTTATTAGCGTTATTATAGCAATTACTAAAATTACTCCAGTTATAACCCAGCCAAATACAAAATGAGCAAAATCTACAATTCTATTTGCTAGGTTTTGTCCTGTCTTAGTGTCAGCTAAAAAAACTATAAAAAGCAAT
>CAZGIU010000057.1:0-3304 GCA_964526535.1 uncultured Candidatus Saccharibacteria bacterium
ATGCACTTTTAGTAAAAAATGATGTTCTCCCAGATCAATCATATTTTGTTGAAAGAAATGAACTTCAAAGCAAAATAATCTCACCGTTAACCAAGCTTATAGACAAAAAACTAGGTAAAATACTTAACTTAAAAATTAAGGGCGACTTAGTGGATTTCTCTGTTGCCTATTACCCTTCCAATATATCAATTGCTTTAATAAAAAGAAATTAGAGTTATTACTTAATTATAATTCTATTAGCAGTGACTAAAAGTTCGCACCTTCCGCCTATTGGGAAAGTTATCATGGGAGAAGTATGGCCAAAATCTACATTTGCTATTATTGGCATATTTTTTAGTTCTTTTTTTGTCGAAATAATATATTCAAGTTTTTCCCTAGTCATTTTACTGCCCAATTGAAATCTACCAATCACTAAACCTCTCACATTTTCAAAATCGGGTTGATGAATATAATGTTGCAATAATCTATCAAAATTAACTGCAGTCCCATCCCCAACCCATTCATCGTCTTCTAAAAAAAGAATAGTGCTTTCTTTCAATTCTGGTTTGAATTCTGTCCCATCAAGAAGGTGCAAAGTGGATGCATTTCCGCCAATAATTTTACCTTTAGCCTCGCCATTTTGAATAATCCAAATCCTTCATTTTTAATAGGCATTCTATTTTCTTGATCCATATACCATTTATCATCAGTAAATTCTTTAGAAGGCTTAACTTCAAAAGGCTCATTAAAAAATAATGCTTTTTTAAAATACTCTAAAGTATATTCAAAATATTTTTTCATACCAAAAGATGAATATACTGGGCCAGAATAGTTAACCAAACCGGTCTTTGCGTAAATAGCATTATTAAGAGCTGTAATATCGGAGCAACCACAAAATATCTTTGGGTTATTTTTAACATTTTCCCAATCAATATATCTTAATAATTGATTGCTATTAAACCCGCCTATAACAGGTAAAACCATTTTTACATTTTTATCTGCAAATGATTCATTAAAATCTTCAACTCTCGATTCAATAGAAGAAGAATTAAACATATCAATTTCTTCAACATGTTTCCCAAAAGAAAGCTTTAAGCCCATATCTTCAAACCTCTTATTAGCAATTTTCCTATTTTCTTTTGAAATTATACCCAAAGACTGGGCAGGCGCAATTACTCTTACTTCATCGCCCACTTTTAATTTTTCTGGAATCATGCTTACTCCTAGGGAGTTAATCTTTTTACACCACGATAAATATATTGAGCTTCACGGATATTAGAAAATCCACAAATTTTCATAAGAATTCTCTCAGGACCAATTCCGGCACCACCATGTGGCGGACATCCATATTTAAAGAAATTAAGATAATTTTTGATTGCTTCCGGCTTGAGTCCTTTTTCTTTGGCCTGTGAAAGTAATGTGTCGTATCTATGTTCACGTTGAGCCGCTGTCATAATCTCGACACCATTGAAAAGTAAATCTGTACTTTTAGTTATCTCTTTATCTTTTCTCATATGATAAAAGGGTCTAACCTCAACAGGATAATCAGTTATAAATACAAACTCATGATTATATTTTTCTTTAATAATCTCCGATAGTTTTATTTCTTCTGTTTGATTTAAATCCCCTTCTTTGTCAGATTCAATTTTAAATGGCTTCAAGAATTCCTTTGCTTCTTTCATAGAAACACGAGGGAAAGGAGTTTTGGGAACAATAAGCTTCTTGTTGTAAACTCTTTCTATTTCATCACCATATTTTTTATCAAGATAAGAAAACGCATGAAAAATAAGCTTTTCCGCCTCTTTAATCACATCTTCTTCTGACTCAATAAAGGAAATTTCAAAATCATAACCAGTAAATTCAGTTGCATGTCTTGAAGTAAATGAAGGTTCCGCCCTAAAAACTGGACCAATCTCAAATGCTTTTTCAAAACCAGAAGCCATGGCCATTTGTTTATAAAACTGAGGAGATTGAGCAAGATAGGCATGATCATCAAAATAATCTACCTTAAAAACCTCAGCCCCAGATTCTGAGGGCGCATCCATAAATTTCGGGGAATGAATTTGAATATAATTTTCTTTTTCCCAGTAATCTCTAAAACCATGCTCTAGGGCAGTCCAAAGTCTATAAGCAAGAATGTTTTTTTCTTTACGTAAATCTAACCAGCGCCAATCTAGCCTTTTATCAATTTCCGTTTCACCTTCCCCTTTTTCAACTACTGGAATTGGTAGTTCTGGCTCCGCTTTTGACAAAACCTCAAGCTCTTTAATTTCTACTTCAAAGCCTCCTGGAGCCTGTTTCTCCTCCTTAACTGAACCGTTAACCTCAATAACGGATTCTAAGGGCAAATCACGAATAATTTTAGCATTGTCTTCATTGTTGAAATTAACCAGTTGGCAAGTTCCACTTACATCACGAAAAACAATAAATTGAATTTTTTTCTGATCTCTTATAACCTGAACAAAGCCTTTGAGATCTATCTCTTTACCAATATGCTCTTTTAAATCTTTTACATAAGTTCTCATTTTACCCTGCTTCCCTCGAAAAAATTGAGGATAATTTTTTCGAAAGAGGAGAATAAACTGAAGGTTGAAGAAATCTTAGATTCAGGAAACTGCAAGTTTTATTTGACAATGGAGCGGGTGAGCGGAATCGAACCGCCATCTTCAGCTTGGAAGGCTGACATAATAACCATTATACGACACCCGCGATGACTATATGTTACAAAAATAAGTAAAGAAATACAAATTAATTATTAATAGCAAGTAAAAGTTGGTCTTAATTTTAATAATCCTATCGTTATTTTCTTGTGGCACACCTCGACCATCTGTATTGTTGGTCAAAATATAACAAATATCCATCTTTTTCAATAACTTGCCTTAATCCACTTAACTCTTTTATTATCAGACTAATCATAATTCTGACCCTTTTCAATTATATTAAACTCATCATTAGCACTTGGTTCATGTTCGGTTCGATTGCCCAAAAATTGCCGTTACTGTCCCAAGCTAAGCCTTGAGGATTTCGATGACCATAAGAATAAAATTATTAAATGGGTTATCTTTTGACACCCCATTTTCCACAGTTATTCTTAGTATTTTACCAGCTAAGAAATTTCTGTCTTGAAATAACTGAGTTTTTTGAGCATCATCAGTAGTTATGTATAAATAATTATCAGAACCAAAAGCAATTTTGCTATCATATTTTAGTCACTATACTTTACTATTTTTACTTTTTAAAATGAATTAAAAAACCGCTTTTAAGCGTATATTTGGTCGCAATTACTGAACGAAGTGCGAACCCATTTTGAGCAAGAATTTCTGCC
>CAZGIU010000058.1:0-3294 GCA_964526535.1 uncultured Candidatus Saccharibacteria bacterium
TCACCGTGACTGAATTTAAGGTCGGTAAATTTGTTGCATCTGCGGTCGAGGTTAAGGTTGCTCGGTATTGATAGCATCTTTTGCCAACAAAAGCAGAAAGGCTCTGGTTGTTAGTAACCCCGGCCCAGCCCTGCCAAGTAACTGTGCCGGCACAAGTGGTTGTGGTTGTCCCGGCATTAAACTCCATAGTTACACTTGTATTGGTTGGGGTGGTGGCGTTCCAAGAAATAGTTGTTAAGGTAGTAATTGTTCCAAAATCTTTAATTTGCGAGGTAAATGTTCCAGATGATGTGCTAGCTTTTGCCACACCTGGCACTGCCAAAACAAAGAAAAACGCACCCACCCCAAACAGACTCAGCAATAAGTTCTTATATTTTGTAAAATTACCTATCATTTTTGCTCCCTATAACCAGCTAACGAAACCTTAGTATATAGACTGTCAACACGCAATCTGCCCTCAAATAGCAGCTTTATTTGCTGACCTAATTTTAACCTTAAATTAAAAGAATTGAAATGGCATAGCATCCCCAAATATGAATTAAAAACAGACACTATTTTCAGAAGTAAATCTTTTATGACATTCTCAGAACTTTTTATAAATAAAACTTTGAGTTTTTTTGAGTATAAATATAACGCTTTATAAAAATTACCTTTTAATCTTTTGCCAGCCAGCGTTCGGTGCGGCCTCACTTTTGCCCCCAAAAAGTCAAAGCCCTTCCTTATATTCTGAAGATAAACTTTATTCTTATGAATAGCTAAGCCAAGGTTTTTACTTAAATAATTTTCAACTACTCTTTTTATTTCCAACAGTTCCGTCTTATTGGTGCTAAAAAAAATCATGTCATCAACATAACGGCCGTAGTATTTTACTTTGAGTTTTCTTTTTAAAAAGTTATCAAAATAGTTTAAATATATGTTTCCAAAAAGCTGGGAGGTAAGGTTGCCAATTGGTAGCCCCTTTCCATTTTGGGCATAAAACAAACTTTTGCTTTTTGGGAGTCCTTTCCAATCTTCTTTTTTCCCCCGCAATTTATAATTTTTGGTTGGGTCAGAAAAAATTGTCTTTTTTAGCAAATACAGAATTGTTTCCAAATCACCCTCAATTTTCTCTGGTGATTTTAAGAGCTCTTTTTCTATCATTTTATATAGTAGTTCTTTATCAATACTCATAAAATAACCCGAAATATCCAGCTTCAGGATAAAACTCTTTTTTTGATAATTATAAGAGCAGGACCGCATAAAATGCTCGGCTCGTCTAATGCCATAAAGGGTTCCTTTACTTTTCCGGCAACTGTAGCTATCGTTAATAAAAGTTGGCTCAAAAATTGGGTTAAGATAGTTAAATAAAAGATGGTGCACCACCCGGTCTCGAAAATCAGCTGCAAAGACTTCTCTTTTTACTGGTTTTAAAACCACAAAAGCAATAGACTTTTGGGGTTCATAATTTCGGTTTTTAATCTCATTAAAAAGCTTAAAAATATTTTCTTCAAAATTTAGCTCAAACACAAGCGCGCTTTTCGTATTTCTTTTATTTTTCCGAGCATCAAAATACGCCTGAAATAAATCTTCCAGAAACTTTTCTCCATTAGGATAGAATAGTTTGTTACTCATTATCTCCCTTTTTTAATCTTTTACTCTTAAAATTACTACTGCTTAAAAGGCTCGGCATTTTTAGAAGGGATGGATTGAATGATTCTAAATAAAGTTTCCGTATCGGCTACATCAGTAGTTCTCATTTTCCCGTCCGAGGCAATCATCTTCAAACCGTTACATTTTGTAACGGTTTCACCAGAGCCTTCTGCTATTAACCTTTTCTTAAGCACCCTCCAATATACCTGCGGGTTTTTACTATCTGAAAGTATTGCCACAACATCAACCACAGAAAAATACCATTTTTCTTTTTTCTTATCCCAATGGCGTCGGACCTTCTGGTTCTTAAATTCTATTATTTGATTTTTGATGTTTTCTTTACTCATTTTTCTTTTTCACATTAATTTTCTTAAATCACTTTAACCAGTTCTTAAGGCAACGCACAGAAAAGCCGTTCGCCTTATTGTTCGTGTTGCGGTTCACCGTAGCGTTGGTGGAATTCAAGTTTCGGTTCCAAGCATTCGTACCACTCTCCGATGAAGACCAGAAGTTACCGTTCGTGCCCAGATTGTTGAAGCTCCCATTGGTGTTCCGGTTGCCGGAAAGCAAACTGCTTTTTTAATAACCATTTTAACTCTTTGTTTTTTGAAAATGTCAAAAACCAAATTTTAGACCTGGATCCTACCCAGGAGGTTATTGAACTGATTGTGGCACACTCGCCACGGCCATAGCCGAAAACGATTCGGGCCAGACTGATTTTTTAAGTTACGAAGCTATCCAAGTCTTCGGTGTTTTTTCTGCTTATTTTTCACTCCTTTCTCCATTGTTAAATTTTTGTAAATGACTTGACTTTTGCCAACCAGTTAACTGGCGAGAAAGATTCTCTACTTTTTCATTAAGCTGCACAAATTTCCTTAAGTTTATCTGTCTTAAATCTTTTAGTAACCTCAGAAGCAATCTTATAACTTCAATATTTTCTCTGGCTTCTTCAATATGCTCAACTCGTTTTTTGCCTGCATTGGCTCTATAAATATTAATTAACATATCAATTGTTTCTTTCTTAATGCTTTCACCAATAGTGTATTTATATTCTCTTTGAAACTCCTTAGTTACTTTAAATATTTCAAGTAGCAAATCATAGCTTTCTTTATATACTGGTAGGTTGTAGCAAGTTGTCATAATTCACCTTTTTAATGTTCATCCATCCTAGTACTCGGGCTTGCTCTGCTTGCCTATTACCATATGTTTTGAAATATTTTTCTCTCTTTTTTGCATTATCCTGGTTTAAGCACCCCTCAAAATATATTATCTTTAACGGTCTTCTATCTTTTGTTGAAAACACTTCTCCTTTTTGGTGCTTATTAAATCGTAATTTTAAATCCTTTGTATATCCCGCGTATTTTTTTCCATCCTTTTCACTCTGGAGTATGTATGTGTAGTATATTTCTTTCATTTTTTAAAATTATTTCACAGGGTCAAAATTGTCAAATGGTCAAATGGTCAAGCCCGCGGATTCTCCGCGGGGGAATCACCCCGTGGAATACGATTTGAGTCTCTTTTTCAAAAACATCTTACCATAATGAGTTTTAAAATATTTCTCTCTTCTTTTTGCATCCTCCTTGTTTTTACAACCTTCAAAATATTTTAGTTTTAATGGTCTTCTGTTTTTAGTAGAAAATACTTCGCCATTTTGATGTTTCTCAA
>CAZGIU010000059.1:0-3203 GCA_964526535.1 uncultured Candidatus Saccharibacteria bacterium
TGCGAACGATCTTATTTAATTGGACTTGGCATAGTGTCCATAAATTAATAGTTAATAGGCGTTACCCTTAACTATACCAAGCGTCACCCCATGGTGTTAACTGTATAAAAAATTAACTGTACAAAAAGTTGCAAAATATATCATTTAGGCTATAATTAAAATATAATTAAACACTTAATTAGCGTTTTTTTATTTTAACCATATGGACCAACTGGTGGTAAAAAAAATAAAAGAGGAATTGTTGAAAAGAAGAGCTCAAATTGAAGATGATTTATCTAATTTTACCAAAAAAGATAGTCATGAAAAAATAGACCACAAAGCCCAATTCCCCGATTTTGGCGATAAGAGCGATGAAAACGTTCAAGAAATAGATGAATATACGACAAATTTAGCAACCGAAAAGGTTTTGGAGCAAACCCTCAAGGATATAAACAAGGCTTTAACCAGAATAGAAAAGGGGGACTATGGCGTCTGTAAGTACTGTGGCAAGGAAATTAATGAAAAAAGATTATTAGCCAGACCGGTTTCTAGCGCCTGTATTGAGTGCAAAAACAAACTGCAGAAAGGTTAACAACCTATGTTTTTAACATTTTTAAAAAAAGCAAGGATCCGGATTATTACCGTTTTCCTTGTTATTTTTTTTGATCGATTTTTTAAAAGCTTATCGCTGGTTGGCGGATTTGATGAGCCGATAAGGCTGTGTGGCGGTTGGTTGAGCCTGTCATTCTCAACCAACCGCAATATCGCTTTTTCCTTGCCGCTTTCCGGACCGTTTTTAGAGGTGGCGATTTTTTTAATTATTTTGGGACTTATTTTATTCTTCGCGCGTTTTATCAAGGAAGAGAACCATCTTCTTGCCCTGTGTTTTTTGGCCATTATTGCCGGTGCTGTTAGCAACCTATTTGATCGTTTGCGCTTTGGATATGTGGTTGATTATATTTATTTAAAATATTTTTCCGTTTTTAATTTAGCTGACGCGCTAATCGTTGTCGGTACGATTGCTTTTGTTTTTTTGATAAGGGAGACGAGTTTGTCTAAAAAGTAATTATTCTTCC
Source organism: uncultured Candidatus Saccharibacteria bacterium (assembly GCA_964526535.1). Classification (GTDB taxonomy): domain Bacteria; phylum Patescibacteriota; class CPR2_A; order CG2-30-33-46; family CAZGIU01; genus CAZGIU01. Next base: position 1,056 of record CAZGIU010000059.1, read on the forward strand.
CTGTGGGTGGTAGTCGATTTTTATTATTTTCAATTTTAACTTATTTTGTTTGCTAATCACCTTGTCCGCCCATTCAATTACTACTAATGATGCCTGATCAAGCAAGTAATCGGTCAGGCCGATATCAATCAGTTGCTGAAAATTGTCAAGCCGGTAGGCGTCAAGATGAACCAATTTGTTGATTTGTTTATTTTTCAAAGCTTCATACACCTTCATAATAACAAAAGTCGGACTGGTTATTTCGGTTTTTATTTGCAGACCGGCGGCGAAACCTTTGGTTAATTGGGTTTTTCCCGCGCCAAGATTGCCGACTAAACCTATTGTCTGGCCCTGCTTTAAAGCGCTCGCGTATCGTTTCGCCCAATCAAAGGTTGCTTGCGGCGAATAAGAGATAAATTTCATGCTATAATTTTAGCCTAAAAATTTTATTTGGCAAACTGATAAAAAAATTCCGGAATAACCGAATTTTTTTCATAGTGGGTGATGTAGGGCTTGAACCCACGGCCTCCTCGGTGTAAACGAGGCGCTCTAACCAACTGAGCTAATCACCCGCGTTGTTTTAACTTTTTAGATTCAGTTCAAATATTGCCTAGCTTAATTAATAATTATAAATTTTTTTAACCCGCATCTGCCCCTCCGATTTTAATCGGTGCGGATAGGGAGATTTGAACTCCCACAGGGTTGCCCCCGCAAGCCCCTCAAGCTTGTGTGTCTACCAATTCCACCATATCCGCAAATTGGTTGTTTGTTAAATTTAATTTAAAACCAGCCGTTTTGGACGGATAGTATCAGCGCGAAGAGAAAAAAACCGAAGATAATTACGTTCTTTTTTCTTTTAGCTTCTTTTTATAATTGTCGCGTAAAAAGTATAATTTAGCGCGCCTGACTTGCGCTTGCTTTTTGATTTCAATTTTGACCAGAGAAGGAAGATTGAGTGGAAATATTTTTTCTACGCCAATGCCATCAGAAATTTTTCTCACGGTTATTGTTCCACCTTTTTCTTTGCCGTGTTTTTTGGCTATTATAATGCCGTCAAAAAATTGCACTCTTTCTTTTTCTTCTCCTTTGGGCGTGAGTTCTTTGATTTTTTGGTAGACCCTGACGGTCATGCCGGTTTTTAGTTCGGGGAATTTTTCTTCGGTTGTTATCCTATTTTCATTGGTTGTTTTTATTGCGACCATAAAATAAATATAAAAACAGAACGGTTAAGTCCTATTATTTCAATAATTAAATTATTTAATAACTTTTTCTATTTTATAACAAAGCCTAATATTCGTCAATACCTTGTATCAGCCGACTTAATGAGAAAGACAAAGACAAAAATAGAAAAACATAGCAAAGCAAATCAAATAATTATTAATAAAACCATAAAAATAATACCTATGTCCAAAGTAACGTTTTTAGATCATTCAACGGTATAGCCTACGGTAATCTTTTTGCATTATTTGACGGACATTGCTGTTTTTGCAAGTTTTTTAGAAATAAAGAAGGGCCCAGGAGGCCCCTTCTTTTATATTAAATATATTGAATATTTAGGCCTAACACTGAGCCCTATCCCTAAAGGTCTATTCTTTTAACTCACGAATGAGTTAGCAAGAAAATCCCTGCCTTCAGGGGTGTGAAACGCTTTTACCGGCTTTAAAGCGCAACCTTCTACCAATTTATTGGTAAGCCTCAATATTAATTTTTAAAAATATTAAGGTCTACCTTTTTTTTGTTTTTATTTTTTATGACTATGTCGGCGCTAGTCTAAAAATCAGTAGAAAGTAAAAAAATTTTTCTATTTGTTTTATTTAGAAAAACTTTTCTTTTTATTTTTTTAATGTTCCTATTATAAATATACCACATAATCAGTAATCAATCAATCCCTGGATAGCTTTTGATTAATAACTAATATAAGCTAATAAATTTTAAAATATATTTATAAAAATTTATTTTTCTTATTTAAGTCTAATAAAATATGGACTTAAAACCAAGTCTTATCCACACTATCCACTGGTTATCCACTTTTTTCCACTTCTTGAGTCTATATTTTTTTGTACTTATCTTGAGGTCACGGTGGGAATTGAACCCACGTATAACAGTTTTGCAGACTGTTGCCTTACCGCTTGGCGACGTGACCAAGTTTCAATCCGCTACGACTTTAAA
>CAZGIU010000060.1:0-3128 GCA_964526535.1 uncultured Candidatus Saccharibacteria bacterium
AATTCTTTTATTCTTTTCTTTAAAAAGTCTTAAAAGAGCATACATAGTAGTTGTTCTACCAGAGCCTTCGGGTCCGGTAACAAAGTAAATACCTGAATCATCCCTTGCTTCTGATAAAATTTCTTCTTGTTGTTGGAGTGAAATACCTAAGCTTTTTAAGGTATAACGTTGCTGGTCAATCTCATCTATTTCAATATTAATTTTTTCTCCAACTGGTAAAGGAAAGCTAGTAACTAAAAAGCGGAAAAATTTCTGACCGTCGACTAAACTAAAATCACCATGACGATGAACATGGCCTTCTTCTAAATGAGCCATTTTTTTAATTTCTGTTACTAACTTAGAGCCCTGCTGAGCAGATAGTTTAGAAATAACATGAAGCTTTTGGATATGATAATAAATTTTGGCGCCTTCTGAGGTACAGTCAAGGTGAATCTTGCTAGCTTTAAAAGAAATGGCATGATCAATTAAAGCTTCGGCGGAATCAAAAACTGGCAACTGAGTTTGGGGTATATTAACTTTTAAGTTTTGCTCGGCTTCTTTAGCCTTATCTTTTAAAACTTTTTCCTGATATTTTTCCTGGTTCTTGGATAAATCATTGTCTTTATACCATTCCAATCCATAATTTATTTGTTCGGGAAAAGTTACAAAAATTTTAATTTCTTTTTTAAGCTTTTCTTTTAGCCCAGTTAAAATATCTAAAACTTCTTGATTCTCAGGATTTTCTACGGCAACTTTTATTTGGTTATTATCTAAATCAAAAGGTATCAATCTGAGCTTAGAAGCTAAGCTTTCTTCAATTAAAATTAAAGCATCGTAAATAGGTTTTTTTTCATAAAGATTAATTAAAGGTAAATTAAAAATTCTGGCTTTTTTGTCAGCACTAAGCTTTGGCACTTTTTTACTCCTTGCCCCAAAAAACCATATTATCTACCCTTAATTTTCCATTTAATAGAACAAAACCGTTACCAAGGCTTGAACTAATGACACTAGAAGAACTACCCTGAACTCTCACCTTAGATGGCACGAAAGGAAAAACACTGCCTGATATTCCAGAATAAACAACATAGTAATTAACAGGCGAGTTTATGCATATAAAAGACTCTATCCCGTTTAACCAAGCCTCTGGATCTCTTCTTAAAACTGTGGCTCTAATAACTGTATAAAAAGTACCTTGTCTAGCATATTCTACTTTTATTCGATAGGGTTCATCAAGAGTCATGTTCACTGGAAAATTTTGAGATGAGGAAGTTGAAGATGGCAAATTAACTATTGATAAAGTTAGCTGATTACTGGCTGTCCTAGCAAAATTAAGATAATAATAATTGCTACCAGGAGTTCCATTACCTAAGCCTATTTTAAACCATTCGCCTGAGTTAAAATTTGCAGTTCTGGTAATATCAAATTGCTGAATAATTAAAGGTGAATTTGAAGCACCAGATAAAGCAGGAAAATCATAATAACCTGAGGACGACCAGCCACTAGGAGTAGCATCAAATTTTTCTATTTTACCTGAGGAATCAACAAAGTTTATTTCACTTTTTAATTTTCTGTTAACCACTTCTCTATCAATGCCGGTACTTTCTATGGTTATTTTTTTAACTGGTACGGTAGTGCAGGCAACTGTAGCTCTATAAACTAAATTAGTTCCTTCAAGGTTCTGATTAAAATTTAAGTTACTACACCAAAATATATCACTTCTAAATCTTTGCTTAACTTCATACATAGCTTTTTCCATACCAGCCTCAGCTGCTAAATAAGCTCTATTAGATTGATCGACTGTCGCTGTAATTCTTAAACCTTTAACTACCAATAAAACTAAGGTTGTTACAATTACCAGAAAAATCATGGAAAACATTAAAGTCCAAATTATAGCCACGCCATTTTGATTTATTTTTTTAAAGTTAAATTTATTCATTTTATTACAAATTATATTGCCCTTTTATAGCCACCCTGGTATCTAGGAAAATTCTTCGCTCTCCAGTTAAACCTCTTTCTATATTTTTTTCAGTATTTTCAATTTCTGCCTCCAAAGATATTCTCAAAATTACAGGCACACCAGGATGAGGAGAAACATTAAATCTGGTTATGTTTAAATCTTCGGCTGTTAAAGCTTGAAATGGCTCAGAACTTGTCTGCATTTTTATTACACCTTTACCGAAAACATCCTCTTTATCAAAAACTAATGTATTAATAGCGCCAGCATCATTTTTTGTTCTTAAGGTTAGTTTTTCATCAGCTAAATTCCAGTCAAAATTTATAGACTGTTTAGCATGGCGAGTTATAGTTTCTAAGGCTATTTTAGTATCTTGCTGAGCTGTTCTATTAGAAATACTGGCCAAATAATAACGCATAATTGTAATAAAAATATCAACTACAAACAAAGCAATAACCGCAAAAACACTCAAAGCAATCATAAGCTCAATTAAAGTAAATCCTTTTTTATTTCTTTTGTTTTTTTTCATTTTAATTTTTCCATTGGTAAAATTCTGAAACCATGGTATAGCTATCAAAGGTTGTCGAACCTCTACTTCTTAGCCACTGAACTTCTACATTAATTCTTTTACCGCCTGTTATTGGTTGTATTCTAATACTTCTTCTCATTTGAGTTTCTCTGTGAGCTCTATCTCTTTCTGTAGCAGTATTTAGAGCAACCCAATCATTACCAGAATCATCAACATACATATTATCCCAAGACAAAGAAGCTCCCATGCTTCTTAGGATAAAGGTTTGACCAGAAGGGTAAATATAATAATAATCATCTGCAATAGAAAAAAAACTACAGTACTGGTTATCCCTTATATTTTTAACTATATCGATAGCTTCTTGGGCAAAAGTAACTGCTTGGGAGCGAGCCTCAGAAGAAGTACCTGACATAGAAACCCTGGTAACCATAATAACAGAAGCTCCCACAACTGAAGCAGCAATTACAACAGCAATTAATACCTCTAAAATAGTTAAACCATGCTGATTTCTGCTAAAAGATTTTTTCATTATAGACAAACTCCACCACAATTAGTAGTGGTAATAGCTCCATTTTTAGCATCTATTTTTATTTTATACTCACGAGTGTTATTGGAAAGAATTACCTCAATATCACCAGTTAAAAAACTTCCCAAAGGAATACAGCT
>CAZGIU010000061.1:0-3110 GCA_964526535.1 uncultured Candidatus Saccharibacteria bacterium
TTTTATAGATGCTATTTTAAACATAAGAATATCAAGAATAAGTTTAATATTAAAACCTGAAGCTGGATTACTCAAGGTGTTTTTGGTCCACAAAAGAAATTTTATAAGTGATTGAATTTTTTTAGCATCGACATCTCTAATATCATTAGTTGATAGAATATTTTTTAAATACTTTTTTTCCAAGATTAATTTTTGATTTACTAAAATTAATCTGAAAATAATTAGATATAACCTTAGAATAAGAATAACTTCATTAGGATTTTTTTGATAACGAGCAGTGAGTTTTTTTGAAATATCTAGGGCTGTAAAATTTGATGCCTTTCTAAAAACATCAATTACATCTTTAAGGCCTTCTTTTAAAGCAAGGAAGCTATCTTTATCATTGACAATGTTTAAAGCAAAGCCGGGTCTTCCAAGAGCTAAGTCAACAACCAACTCTTTATCTAAATTTTCTCCAACAAGCGATTCAATATCTTTATCTTTGAGTCGAAAAAATTTAATTACTCGGCAACGCGATACAATAGTTTCCAGTAAACTATCTTTGTTTTTGGCTATAAGAAATATAATTGAGTGACCAGGGGGTTCTTCTAAGGTCTTCAAAAGAGCATTAGCAGCATCTTCGGTTAAAAAATCAGCATTATCAATCAAAGCTACTTTATATTTAGAGTTAAATGGCTTAAGGTTTATATGCTTTATTAAGCCCAAATCTCCTGAATTGCCGGATCCTTTTATTTGACTAACACCTATTAAGTTTGATTTAGATAATTTAGTTAATGAATCCTCGGCCAAAGATTTTGCGACAAATAAATCAGGATGACTAAGTTTTTCAACTGAAATACAGGACGAGCATTTAGAGCAATAAAAATCAGATTCTTGACAAAAAAGTGCTTTAATAAAATCAACAGCTATTTTTTTCTTGCCAAGACCACTCTCACCTACAAATAAATAAGCATGGGACAAATTATTTTCCAAAATATTAGTAATTAAATATTTTTGCTGTTGGTTGTGACCCAGAATATTAACAAAGGGTTTTAAGACTGAGACTTGCATAGTAATCAGATTTTATCAAATATTAGACCTGATAACAATTAAATTTAGATAATTTTAAAAACTTGCTATAATAAATATATGGAATATGCAGATAAAAAAATGGTTTGTGAAAAATGCCAAGAGGTTTATATCTTTCCTTGTGGAGAACAAAAATTCTTTGAAGAGAAGGGCTTTATAGAACCTAAAAAATGCCCTAAATGCCGTGGCAAAGAAAACGTCAAAAGACCTCAGGCAAATACTTTTGAAACTGAATGTTCAAATTGCAAGTCTAAATTTAATATATCTTTTGATCCTAATGACCAAAAGATTCTTTGCTTTGAGTGTTTTCAGAAAAAAGAAAAAAATTAGCTAACTATCTCTAAGTTATTAAGCAGAAATAGGAGCTCTTTTGGTAATTGGCTTTTTAGTTCCAGAACATGGTCAGAATTATTCTCTAACCTTAAAAAGGAAGCGTGCAAAAAATGTCGGCCTTCGAGCAAAAAGTCATTTTTTCGTCCATATAGAGAATCACCTACCACAGGATGACCCAGACAAGCAAAGTGAACTCTAATCTGATGAGTCCTGCCGGTTTTAGGTTTAACTAAAACATAAGAAAGAAACTCCTTGTTATATTTATAATAAGCAAGCACTTGATAATCTGTTTTGGCCTCTCTAGCAGTTTTTGAAACTGAAACAACAAATTTCTGACCACTAGTCTTAGATCTAGCTATTGGAGCTTCAATTTGACCCTCTTTGGGCACTAGACGACCCCAAATAAGTGCTAAATACTCTTTATAAACCTTTCGATGCTTAAACTGACCCTGAAGGCTGTCTAAGGCTTGTTGATTTTTGGCTAACACTATTAAACCAGAAGTATTTTTATCTAAGCGATGCACAATACCTGGTCTATCGTTATGACCCAAAAAAGCCTTAGAATAATCTCTCCTGAACAAATCAACCAAAGTTACTTCATTCCTTGGTTTCTCAGAATCATTAGGATGCATAGTTAAGCCGGCGATTTTATCATAAACAATTATGTCACTATCCTCGTAAACTACTTTTAATTTTAGATTTGTTTTAAGAAACTGTTTCTTTTCTGGTAAATTATATTCTATTAAATCACTAGCATTGATCAGATAAGACGGTTTTTCTATTTTCCCATTAACTTTTACAAAATCATTATCAATCAAAAACTTCACATAAGAGCGTGAAGTTTTTTTTAAACTATTAGTTAAAAATTTATCTAATCTAAGATTTTGCTCTGGAAGCTTAACTGTAATTTTTTTTAGGGCTTTGGATCGCATTTAATACAAGAGATAGCTTGGGGGTAAGCTTTAAGTCTGGCTGGATCAATTTCTTGCTGGCAGTTATCACAAAAACCATAAGTGCCATCTTCGATTTTTTTAAGGGCTAAATTTGTTTCTTCAAGCATAGTACTCAGATTTTTTTCTATATCAATATTTTGTTCAAATTCCATAACCTCTAGTTCGTTATCCTCTTCATCAGCACCAACTTCTGGATACTTTGGTTTATACCGACCATTTTCCTGGTAAGCAACTCCTTTTAGACTTTTTTCTAGCCTATCTTTTTCTAATAACAATTCTTCCCTTCTTTCGTCGATAAAATTTTTATCTAACATTATGCTCCTTTTTTGATTTGTTTTAAATTATTATAAAATGCTTTTCAAAAAAAATCCAGTTGAGTATTTTTTGTAATCTTAACTATGATTATTTTTAGATGAACAAATTATTTGTTCTTTATGACAAAGAAAAAAGGCACGATACAAATGTCCGCCCTTTTTAAATAATTTCTTGGCGTTTGTCGTGCCTTTATACTCTCCTGGCTCCCTAAAACCGTTTTCGGGTAATCCCTTAAACAGTAGAAGTTAAACTTCCGAGAGTGTGGCACACAACCCATTTTGTGCAAGCTCTACCTCACCGGTAGCGGTTAGCACTCTGTCAACTTGCTTTCAAATTTGCAAAGTGCCAACCACTACATAATGTACAAGGATGAATGGGCATCCAACTTGATGGTAGAGGAAACCAACCACAAACAGGGGGATGTTTGCGATTGGATCACCT
>CAZGIU010000062.1:0-3046 GCA_964526535.1 uncultured Candidatus Saccharibacteria bacterium
CTATCTCAACTAAAGAAAAAAAGGAGCAGCTCTTAATTGAAGCTGAGGAGCTTTTTAAAGCTGGTAAGCTCAAAAAATCCGAAGCTAAATATTTAGAAGTTTTAAAAATAGACAATAAAAACATTGATAGTTATAAAGGTTTGGGTCAAATTTGCTTTAAACAGAAAGATTACTCTAATGCTCGCGATATTTTTCAAAAATTGACTAAATTGGTCCCAGATGATGCTTCTAATTACTGTAATTTAGGTATGTGTTGCTTTAAGCAGGATAATTTTTCCTTGGCAGTTAAACATTATCAAAAAGCTCTCTCTTTAGAAAAAAAAGCTAGTTATTTTAAAAATCTAGGAATTGTTTTGGTAAAACTTAATAAGACCGATGAGGCAGCTAAGTCCTTACTGGAAGCTCTTGAAAAAAATAAGCACGACATTTCATCTTTTCAAATGCTTTTTAGTCTGTTAGGGGAAATAAAAGATAAATGGCTTCTAAAAAGAGCTATTTTGAAACTTTTAGAAATAAAACCAGACGATGCTGTTTTGAAAAGAGAATTGTTTCGCCTAAAAGCGTCTTGATTCTTTTTTATTTATTGCTATAATTTATTCCTAATTGATTAATATATTAAACCGCCGGCGTAGCTCAGTGGTAGAGCAGTAGTTTTGTAAACTATTGGTCGTGGGTTCGAATCCCTCCGCCGGCTCCAAAAATTATTATCAATATTTAACACTATACGGGTAGTACCGAAGTGGCTAAACCGGCGCCAGAGTGTAAAGGTAAGGTTGCTGGCACCTTTAACAATTCAAAAAAAACGGGTAGGTACCGAAGTGGCCAAACGGGGCAGACTGTAAATCTGCTGGCTTATGCCTTCGGGGGTTCGAATCCCTCCCTGCCCACCATAATTAATTTTAGGAGGTCACCATGAATAAAAATGACCTAATAAATTCACTAATTAAAAACGAAGAATCGTTAGCAAAACTTTATAAGCTTTATTCACAAAACTATGATAACTATGCTGATTTTTGGAATAGACTCTCCAATGATGAGAAAACTCATGCTCAGAAAATAAAATTATTTGCCAAAGACGATAAAATTAAAGTTAATTCTAACAAGGTTACCAAAAAGGATATTGAGGAACTTTTTGATGAAATCCAACAGGCTATTTTGGAGCTTGATGAAAAAGTGCCAGTAATAGAAAAAGCTCTCAAAAAAGCTCTTGGATTTGAAAATAATTTATTGGAGAAAAAATATTTTGAAGTTTTTGAGTCAAAGTCCGAGATTGTAAATTTTTATTTAAAAGAAATGTCTGAAGCAATAGTTTCTCATAAAGATAGAATCAAAAAAATGCTTGATAAGATTTAAAAAAACCCAGAATGGCTTTTTAGTTTAAAAATTTTTATTATGTTTTCCAAAGCCCATGAAGATTGCAATGTTCTCTGGCATAAATTATATCTGAGTCTGTCTTAAACAAAAACTCTGGTTTCTGTCCTGGTTTTAATTGGGCTCTTAACAACTCTTTGTGTGTAATTAGTTCTAGCCATTCAATATAGTGATTGTCTTCCATTGGGTGTTCTGTCTGACCAACCTTAACTAAAACTCCTTCAGATGTTTTTTTAATCACTGGAACATGTTTTTCTAAACCTTCGTCTTGTGTTTTAGCTTCAATTAGCACCATATCTTGTCCGCAACAAACTAAAGTTCCTGAGCCAGTATGAATTACTTCAACTAAATTACCGCAAATTTCGCATTTATAGATCTCGTTTTTTTGTGTCATATAAATTACTCCTTAAATTTCTTCTAGGGCTGACAACAGGGCTTTAGCTCCTTCACCAGCTGAGATTATAATTTGCTTAAATTTAACAGAAGAACAGTCGCCAGCTGCAAAAATATTATTACTGGAAGTTTTGTTGTTTTGATCTATTTCAATTTCTCCGCTTTGGTTTAGTCTTAGAATGTCTTTAACTAATTCCGTATTTGGCAAATAACCAATATTAACGAAAACTCCCTGTACTTCTAGTTCTTTTTTCTGGCCATCTTGGGTTATAGTTATTTTTTCAATTAAATTAGAACCTTTTATTTCTATTATTTCTGCTTTATTGAGTATTTCAATTTTAGGCGATTTTTTTATCCTGTCTAGAAATATGCGGTCGCATCGGAAAATATCTAAGTTATTTATTAAATATATTTTTTTAGCATATTTTTCTAAGTCTAGTACAGTTTCTAGGGCAGAATTGCCACCACCAGCTACGGCCACATCTTTGCCTGAAAATAGGGGAGCATCACAAGTAGAGCAATAGGAAACTCCCTTGCCTTTAAATTCTTTTTCTCCTGGTACTCCCAATTGCCTATAAACTGACCCCAAACTTAGAATAACCTTCTTAGCTTCGTATAAGTTATGTTGGGTGGTTATTTTAACACTGGTTTTTAAATCTTCTATTTTAATTACTTTTTCATTTTTTATTTCTGGATCAAGCGATTTTAGATGGTTTTCCCATTTTTTAACTAACTCGGGTCCTTCTATTAATGCAAAACCAGGGTAATTTTCCACAATTGAAGTTTTATTTGGTTCACCACCTATGTCCTCACTTAGAAGTAAAAAATTTATTTTTTTTCTGGCAGCATAAATAGCGGCTGTTAGACCAGCAGGTCCTGCTCCAACAATTATTAAGTCATACATATTATTTTATATTTAATTTTTCTCTTAAAGATTCAATGTCAAAGCCTAGTATCATTTCTCCATCTACTTCCGTAACAGGCACGCCCATTTGACCTGATTTTTTAACCATTTCCTCGGCTGCTTGTTGATCTTTGGAAACATCTATGTCTTGATAATCAATTTTGTTTTGATCTAAATAGTCCTTTAATTTATGACACCAAGGACAAGTTGGGGTTGAATATACTTTTATTTGCATTTTTATTCCTTTCTTTTAATTATCAGTCTATTAAATTATAACATAGGCTTTAATCTAAAAAAATTGGATTTCAAATTATTTTTTTTGTATAATAGTTTTAAATAACAAGGAGATTATAAATGAGACTTGAGATTGAGAATAAA
>CAZGIU010000063.1:0-2936 GCA_964526535.1 uncultured Candidatus Saccharibacteria bacterium
GCCTGAAATCTTTTTCTTTCAGTCACCTCAACCTTGGCTTCTTGTTCAGACAAAACTCCCTCTAAAATTTCTCCTGTTTGGGGAACATTCTTTAAGCCAAGAATTCTTACCGGGCAACCAGGTCCAGCTGAATCGATATTTTTAAGGGTGCTATTTTCTATAGCTCTGATCTTACCATAAGTATCACCACAAACTACAAAATCTCCAACTCTTAAAGTACCATTTTGAATAATAACAGTAGCTACAGGACCACGCCCTTTATCAAGGTGAGTTTCTATAGTGGTTGCTAGAAGCTGTCCATCTGGATTAGCTTTAGTCTCTTTAATATCAGCTATTAATAAAACCATTTCTAGAAGTTGATCTATACCTTCTTTGGTCTTGGCAGAAACTGGCACAAAAACTGTATCCCCACCCCAATCTTCAGTTATAATTTTATGTTCAGCTAACTCTTGTTTAACTTTTTCTATATTAGCTTCGGGTTTATCTATTTTATTAACCGCTACAATAAAAGGAAGGTTAGCGCTCCTGAGATGATTAATTGATTCAATTGTCTGAGGTTTAACACCATCATCAGCAGCTACTACTAGAATTCCAACATCAGTTATTTGAGCACCTCTGGCTCTCATATTTGAAAAAGCTTCATGACCAGGAGTATCTAAAAAAGTGATTTTCTTGCCATTATGATCTATCTGATAGGCTCCGATGTGTTGAGTAATACCACCTGACTCAGAAGAAACTACATCTGTTTGCTTAATAGTATCTAATAAAGAAGTCTTACCATGATCAACATGTCCCATCACAATAATAATTGGTGGACGAGCTTTTAGATTTTTTTCATCTTCATCTATTTTTTTAAGATGGTTATTTTTTATAACAGCCTCTTCAGTCTTTTCTTCTGAGGCTTCAAAACCTAACTCCCCAGAAATAATAGCAGCAGTATCATAATCAATATCTTCATTTATAGTAGCCATGACACCGTTTTTAACTAATAATGAAATAATCTCAACGACTGGACGATTGAGTTTTTCTGCTAATTCCTTAACCTGAATTATAGCCGGAATTTTTATTTCTTTTTTATCTTTATTGTTTTCTTCCATGAAAAATCATTTTAACTTTTATATTATAGACTTAAAAGACACTTTTGAAAAGAGCGGCATAGAAGCCGCTCTTTGTTTTAGCTTTATCTTTGATCAATGCCTTTTAAAGAGAGAGAAAGCTTTCTAGCTTCTTGGTCTACCGAGATTACTTTTAGATTGTACTCTTTTTGTTCCTTGATTATTTCTTTAGGATTTGCCACGTGATCATCTGAAAGTTCTGAAATATGAACTAAACCATCAATAATCTTTTTATCTTTACCTTCAATTTGAACAAATGCTCCAAACGGAGTTACTTTTGCAACCTTACCACGAACAACATCACCTTCCTTAAAATTCTTAACAACTTCCTTAAATGGATCCGGTAAAAGCCTCTTAATACTCAAAGAAACCTTGTCTTTTTCTATATCAGTAATTATCACATTAACCTTATCACCAACTTTCACAACTTTTTTAATATCATCTATTCTTTCCCATGATACTTCAGAAATATGCACCAAACCCTCTATGTCACCTATGTTTACAAAAACACCAAAATCAACTACACCGGTTATTGTACCTTTAAGTTCTTGGCCAACTGATAATTTTTCTAAGAATTTTTTCTGTTCCTCTGACTTAGCAGCTTTTTGAGAAAAAATCAATTTATTTTGATTGCGATCTATATCGATTACTTTAACTTCAATATTTTTGTTAATTAAGCCTGAAAGTCTTGAAAAAATTTCATCTTTATCACCGCCTTCAACTCTTGGATAATATTCTGCTGTAAGCTGAGAAACGGGCACAAATCCCTGAACTCCGTCTAAAGTAACTATCAAGCCACCTTTATTAGCATCGGCGATTTTAACTTTCATTACAGTACCCTTGTCCATGTTTCTTTTTAAGTCTGTCCAAATTCTTTCTTTGCCAGCTCTTTTCAAAGATAAAGTAACAAAACCGTTCTCATCTTCTTCATCAAGAACATAAGTTAGAATTTTATCACCTTCTTGTAAATCAGTATTGAGTTCTGAGCCTAACTCTCTTTTATAAACAACTCCAGTTGCTCTACCATTTAAATCAACCCAGATTTCATGCTCTTGAACTTTTACGACTGTTCCCTCAGTAACATTACCAACCTCTATTTTTTCAATAGACTCAATAGCTTTTTCCATGATTGGATTTTCTTTAACTTTTTCTTCTTTCACTTTTCTCCTTTTAAAAAAGCGCTTATATTTTGCCTTATTTAAGGCATTCGCTTTTTTCCTATTTTGAATAAATATTTCTGAAAGTCAATGATTTTATTGTTTTTTATTGACAACCCTTCACTTTTTAAAATTTTTTGTTTGGCTTTTTGACCACCAGGAGCACTATAATTACCAACTTCACCATTACTTTTTATAACTTTATAACATGGGAATTTTTCTGGAAATAAATTACCACTCAGCACACTACCAACTGCTCTGTAACTATTGGGTCTATTTACTGACGAAGCTACTATCTTGTATGTAACAATCTTACCTTTGGGAATTTTTTTAAGGAAATTTAGAACCTGAGACTTGAAATCTTTATTCACTTTTTTTCTTTTTAGGATTACTATCAGTTATTTTCTCCAGTCTAGCAGCAAAACCATCGGCAACTTTTGACAAATAATAAGTTATTAAAACCACTATTAAAGTTACCAAAATTGCATAAAGAAATTGAGCTTGAAGACCTGAGGTTTTTTCAGGAAAAATATAGGAAAACAAAGCTTTAATAGCATCATTCCAAGCTAAAGCCGCTACTAAACCAAAAGCAGTAACTGCTAATTTTTTAACATTTTCCACAATTTCAATTTGCAGTTTTAATATTTCTTTGGTTGTTTTTTGG
>CAZGIU010000064.1:0-2819 GCA_964526535.1 uncultured Candidatus Saccharibacteria bacterium
TAAGTAATTTATATCAATAATAGCTGAGTGTGGTTTACCGTCCTTAGTTACCACATAAATACCGTTAGTTTTAACATCTTCCATTATTTTTTTGATTTCTAGAGTAGCTTCCTCTATAGGGATAATCTTGTCTATTGGTACTTCAATCATTCTTGCTCCTTATTCTTTTATATTTTTTAACTTAGGTCTATTATTTAAAAAAACCGGTTTTTTGTCAAACCAGTTTTTATAAGGCGTTTTTTTCAATTTCTTCTGGTTGAGGTTCTTTTTTAACAAAACTAAGATATTTTTTAGTAGTATTTAAATTTCGGTGACCAGCCATATAAGCAACAGCAGATAAACTAGTGCCCTTTGATAGGTGATGGGCACAAAAAGTATGTCTTAAATCATGAACACGAGCGTTTTTTATGTCAGCTTTTTTGTAGCAAGAGGAAATTGTTTGGCGAATATTTCTAGGGTCTATAGCTTTGCCATTTCTGGTTATAAACAAAACATCTGTTTTTGATTTAGGTCTTTTTTCCAAATAAAGCTCAAGTGCTTTGTTAGCAGAACTACTCAAAGGGACTGTTCTTAATATTTTATTTTTTTCGTTTCTAATGTCTACTTTAGAATGTTCGTTTAAATGTAGATCTTTTATTTTTATTCTGGTTACTTCGCCTATAGTAATGCCTGTTTGAAGCATTAGCTCAATAATGGCAAAATATCTAGCGTCTGAAGAAGCGGCATCTCGTAGGGCTCGATATTCAACCACGCTTAAAATTCTTGGTTCCTGTTCCTTTTCTTTTAAATACTCTAAAGCGTGGGCTGGGTTAGAGGTAATATAGTCGTTTAATTCTAAAAACCTGAAAAAAGATTTTAAAGCCACTGTTTTGGCATTTATACTTTTGGGACTGGTTTTTTTAATGGTGCTTTTTTCGATGAATTTTTTTAAATCTTTTTTAGTAACTAAGTGAACCTGTTCTTTTTTTAATTCTAAAAGAAAATCGATTAAATCATCGATATGTTTTTCATAACTCCTTACGGTATGTTGGCTTTTGCCAGAAGCATGTAAGTGGTTTTTATATTTCTTATGTGCTTGAGTAACATGAACCATAGTAGTTAGTACTATATCAGTTGATAGGTAATATGTCAATAGAAATTTACTATAGGATAAATTTATAATTATCCAAATAAGGTCTTTAAACTCTTTTTATGTCCGATAGATAAAAGTATTGACAAAAAAATAAAGCTATGATAAACTACTATGATACGGTGGAGATGGAGCAGCAAACTCAGAAAAGATTTGTGGGGAAGCTCAGGACGGGTCTGGCCGAATATAACAGAAGGCAAAAATATTATCCAGGGTCTTCTGTCGGCAGCTGTTCTGAGTTCTCCCGCACATCTTTAAAGGTACCTTAAAAGAAGAAACAGTTGACGCTTAGAAAGTTTCAATTTTTCTTCTCAAAAAACTCAAATTGGCTATTAATAAAAATATAAATATGAGCCAATCACTGAAAGTTTTTTGAAAGGAGAGTTGCTGCTTAGATGAGCTTTTGGGAGGAAGTTTTAAAAAGCAGTGTATCAAAGCAGCACCCTCCTTGTTAGGCGTAAAAGGGTCGAGAGTTTACTTTCGGCCTTTTTACGTTGATTATTTCTAGTCAAAGGAGTATAATTTGTTTTCGCTAAGGGGCTGATTAGCTTCGACGCAGGTTCTTTAATAATCTTAAATTGCAAACCGAGGAGGCTCATTCTCGTAAAAATTGAGCAAAACTATAAGTGCAAAATCACTTGTAAGTAAAGTTAAAACTGCTTTCAGTTTCAACTTTGCGCCAGCTTTGGCTTAATTTCCAAAGCCGTCTATCTTTTTGGCTTCTCGACTGGAAAGAATGGGCGTCATTTTTCGAGATGCTACTTAATATTACCTCGATATTAAGGGTAAGCTTTAGGGGTTAAGGTCTGCTGTTTTTTGCTCTTTTTCTATAGCTGGCACTAAAATCAAAAAAGAGATAAGTTTGTAGATTGTTTAAGATTATGCTTGCGGACGCGGGTGCAATTCCCGCCAGCTCCACCAGAATTATAAACAGCCATTCAGGCTGTTTTTTGTTATAATTTATTTATGACAAAGCAATCTCTTTTTTCTGGACAAAATGAACATAAACCGTTAGCTGATCGTATGAGACCAGTTAAATTTTCGGAATTTTTTGGTCAAGAATCTATAGTTGGTCAAGGAAGGCTATTGAGAGAAATTATCGAAAAGGATGAACTTTCTTCGATTATTTTTTGGGGTCCGCCAGGTACTGGCAAAACTACTTTGGCCAGAATTATTACTGGGATTACTAAATCTTATTTCGAAGAATTTAGCGCAGTAACCAGTGGAGTTGCCGATTTAAGAAGAGTTGTTAAGGAAGCTAAAAATCGCAAGGAACTTAATAGTCAAAAAACAGTTTTGTTTGTTGATGAAATACACAGATTTAACAAGTCTCAGCAAGATGGTTTTTTACCTCATATTGAAAACGGTAACATTATTTTAATTGGCGCTACTACCGAAAATCCAGGTTTTGAGATAAACTCTGCTATTATTTCTCGTTCAAAAATTTTTGAGCTTAAACCACTTGAAGATGATGACGTTAAAAAAATTATCAAGATAGCTCTTGAGGATAAAGTTAATGGTTTAGGTAATTTAAAATTAAAAATTGAGCCAAGGGCTTTAAGTATGCTAATTAAATACTCAAACGGTGATGCCAGGGTTGCTTTAAATTCTTTAGAAATGGTTTCTAAAGTAAGCAAAGGCTTAATTAAATCCAAAAAAGTAGAGGAAGTTTTGTCTAAGCGTTTTATTT
>CAZGIU010000065.1:0-2694 GCA_964526535.1 uncultured Candidatus Saccharibacteria bacterium
AATAGCCAGAACCATCCTTGGCTGGAACTTGGGCAGTGCCAGTTTTACCAGCAATTCGATAACCCTTAACTTTAGCCTGTTTACCATGACCATTTTCTACTACTGCCACCATCATAGCAACTACCTTATTAGCAGCTTCTCGAGAAATAACTTGCTTGTTTTCTTTAGTTTGATTTTTTATTTTACTTTTATCTTGCTTAATAAATTCTGAAACAATATGAGGGGTGACCATTTTACCACCATTGGCAATGGAAGCTGCTGAGGTAATAAATCTAATTGGAGTTAGGGCAATACCTTGACCAAAAGAAGCAGTAGCAAAGTTTATTTCCCGCCAAGAATCGACTGGACTTAAAAGATTTTGCCCCTCACCAGATAAATCTATGCCTGTTTTTTCATTTAAACCAAACTCAAGTAAATATTTGTAGAACCTTTCGTTACCAACTTGCTCCCTAATAAAATTAGTGCCTGTATTTAAAGACTTTTCTAAAACTTGAGTCATGCTTTGCAAACCATAAGTTTTTTTATCTGAATTTCTAATTGTATAACCTCCAATTTTAGCCTCCCCAGAATCAGTATAGGTAGTTGAAGGAGAAACAGTTCCGGAGTCTAAACCGGAAGCCATAGTAATTATTTTAAAAATTGAACCTGGCTCATAAACATGGGAAATGGCTGGATTTTTAAAAACATCAAAATCTTCAACTTTACTAAAATTATTAGGGTCATAATCTGGAAAACTAGCCATAGCCCAGATATCACCGCTAGTAGGCTCCATAACAATTACACTGCCTGAAACTGCTCCATGTCTCTCTATTGTAGATTTTAATTCTTTTTCCGCATAATATTGAACAATTTTATCAATAGTTAAAACAATATCCTCTCCATTTTGGGCTGGGTTTTCTATCTTCTCACCAATAGCTATTGGACGACCAGAATTGTCTCGCTCCATAGAAAGCTGACCTGCTTTGCCTTTAAGCTTATCGTTATAAAAACCTTCAATCCCATACTGACCATCACCTTCATTATTAACAAAACCTAAAATATGAGATGCCAAGCTGCCTTCTGGATATTCGCGCCATTGTTCAGCTACCAACATTACTCCCCGCATATTAGCACTTTCTATTTTTCCAACTTCTTCATCGGTTAATTTTCTTTTTAAAACCACATAAAGTTTTTCATTGTCAATTTGTTGAAAAATCTTATCTTTTTCAATATCAAGAATTTCAGCTAACTTTTCGGCGGTTTTATCCTTGTCGTTTATTTGCTGAGGCACAGCATATACCATATTAAGTTTTTTGTTAGTTGCTAATAATTGTTTCTCGCCAGTTTTTAAATCTTTTGCGTAAATTTTGCCCCGCTCAGCCGGAATTTTTCTGGTTACCCAATGTTGATTTTCGGCCAAACCAAGATAATAACTAGACCGTAAAAATTGAAGCTCAAAAAGTCTAAAAATTACTAAACCAAAAACAGCCAGAAAAACTGTCAGAAAAATGCTGATTCTTGTTTTTTGACTTTTTTCTTCTAGATATTTCATTTAGATAATTATACTCAAATATTTATTAAATTTAAATGTAACTCACCTAAAAACACCCAAAAAGGGTGCTTTTAGGAAATATGTTGAGAGACTTATTTCTTAGCAACTGAGCTATCAGGATTAACATAATTAATTTCCGAAGCTGGTACCATTTTTAATTCCTCGGCACCTTTTTCAATTTGCTGGATAGAACGTAGTCTGGCAGCTTCAACTTGCAATCTTTCTTGTTGTTCAATAGCTTGGGTTTTACGCTGCTCCAGCTCTCGTATAGTATAACCCTTGGTAGCTATTTCATTAGCTTGAGCTAAATAGAAAAGACTTAAAGCTAAAAATAAAAATATTGTAATAAAACCGATTGATTTTTTACCTACTTTAACTTGAGGCTTAAAGGCTGATTTTCTAATTCCAAAATCAACTGTATTTGATCTGGTTAAGGTTAAAAGTCTTCCCATTATTACTCCTTGTTAGTTTTTGTTTTTATTTTAAAAATTCTTAATTTGGCTGACCTGGCTCGAGGATTTTTTTCTATCTCCTCTTTTTGAGGTACTATTGGTTTTTTGGTGATAATTTCCCCTAAATTATTTTTTTTCATATCCCTGAAGCATTTTTTAACAATCCGATCCTCCAAAGAGTGAAAAGAAATTATGGATATTTTTCCATTTTCAGCCATTATTTTTGGCAAATAATTTAAAACTTTTTCCAAGTTGCCCAATTCGTTATTAACTTTGATTCTAAGAGCTTGAAAAGTTTTAGTAGCTGGATGAATCCTGCCAAAACCTCTATTGCTCAAAACTTCTTTAACTATTCCTGCTAATTGATCAGTGGTTTTAATTTTATCTTTTCTTCTTTCTTCAACAATTTTCTTTGCAATCTTACGAGATGATCTTTCTTCACCATACTGATAAATCAAATCAGCAATATCTTTTTCTGGCCAACTGTTAACTATTTCATAGGCAGTTAAACTAGAGCGGGAATCCATTCTCATATCCAGCGGCCCTGATTTTTTAATCGAAAAACCACGTTCTGGCTGATCAAACTGGAAAAAAGATACTCCCAAGTCCATTAAAACAACTGATACTTTACCAACCAAATCAAGCTTTCTACTAATTTTATCCAGATTGCCAAAGTTGTCTTGAATAAAAATAGTTCTTTTTTTAAAGCGA
>CAZGIU010000066.1:0-2674 GCA_964526535.1 uncultured Candidatus Saccharibacteria bacterium
CATCAGCTTTTCCAATAAAACGAATAATTTGATTTTTTAAGTCTTTTTGACCACCAACATAATCAAAAATATTGTTAGTCATTGGATCATAGAACATACCATTAATTGTAAAATCTCTTCTTTTGGCATCTTCCTTGGCTGAAGTAAAAAGAACTGCATCTGGCCGACGTCCATCAGTATATGAAGAATCTGAACGAAAAGTCGCAATTTCAAAACGATAATTATTTTTTACAGCTACAATAACACCAAATTTCTTACCAACTGGGATAGTCTTTTTCAATAAATTTTCTATTTCTTCTGGCTTGGCTGAAGTGGCAATATCATAATCCTTAGGATTTTTACCCATTAAAAGATCTCTGACTGTACCACCAGCCCAATAGACTTCGTGGCCTGCCTTTTTTAAAATCTTAACAATTTGGACTGAAGTTTTTCTCATTTTATCAACTTAACACTATCTTTTGTTCTATCATCAAAAAAGTCAGAAGTTATAATCTCTTTTTTACTAAACCATTTATAGTCTGTTATTTCATCTTGATCTAAAATAAAATTTTCACTTTTTGCAAAAGCGGAGTAGTGAAAATAAATTAAATGAGGCATTTTTTTATTAACTTTAGCTTTTAGCATCTCCCCAAATCTTAGAAATTTAATTTTATAAATATCTATCCCAACCTCTTCTTTTACCTCTCTTCTAACAGCTTCTTCTATTTTTTCACCATAATCTATATGTCCACCTGGTGGAACCCATAGTTCTGGCCACTTAGGAGATTTAAACAGAGCTATCTTCCCATCTTTTCTTTGGATAAATACCCCTACTACAATATGCGGATATCTGTCTTTCATTTATAAACCTAAACCACTTGAATCCATTTCCTGCCAATCATTTTTAATCTCATCCCACTTATAAACTAAAAATTTATAAGTTTTTTCGGTTTCAGAGAACTCATATTCAACCCTGGCCCTATCGCCCATTCTTTTTGAATAATGAGATTTTTTATCTATAATAACTGGCCTAATAGTTCTCTCAACTTTCATTTTCCCCAATGGTCCATTAAAAATAACTGACTCAACAGTTTCGGTGGTTTTTTCTGGATCTAAATCATCACCAATTGGGTTATCTTGTCTTGTTTTATCTATAACTTCAAATTTTTGATCTATTAAATCAATAATATCAAGCCATTTCTCGTCATTCATTTTTTTCTCCTTGTTTTAGCCTTGCTACTCACTGTCCTTTTGTTGATAACCTTTTTAGCGGGTTTCTTTTTAACGGCCTTATTAGCTTTTTCTTAGCTGGTTTTTTAATAGCTTTCTTTGTTTTGTTATTTTTAATTTTCTTTTTTCTTGAAGGCTTTACAGAAAACTCTAAAACTTCGGGTTCTTCCAATTTAAACCAATCAAGTGAGTTAACCTTTATAGATGTCTTATAATCACCGCCTGGGAAAACCATAGCTTTAGACTTTTGGAGGGTTTTGTCTGCCATGGTTAAAATTTTCAAAAACTTTCCTAAAGCAGGCGCAGCACCCGGCTTGAAGCCTGACCTGATCTTCATCTCTTTTTCGGTAGCAAATTCTAATTTTTTGAGATCTAAAGCTTTTTTTATTTTTGTAAATTTTGCTGCTAAATTGCCTGGTAAAACCGCTATCACAAATTTATTGCCAGTTGCCTTAAAAAATAAAGTCTTAACAATTGATTTCTCTGACACCTTACAAGCTTTAGCTAATTTATCTGAAGTATAAACTTCTTTATGTTTAATAATTTCGTAAGGAATCTTTTTCTTTTCTAAGAATTTTTCTACATCTTTTAAATTCATCTTGTCTCCTTGTTTAACCAATTTAAATATTTTTTGTTTACTGAATCAAGTTTTAATACCTCTATTATTGGAATCTCATAAGAATGATTCTCTTCTATAAACTTAATTAAATTTTTAAGATTCTTTTTATTGGTTTTAAATAAACAAGTATATTCTTTTTCATCTATTTTTTTATTTTTCCAAAAATAGATTGAGTTTATTGGGAAATAATTAACACAAGCAGCTAACTTCTCTTCAAGGACGAGATTAGCCATCATTTCTATCTCTTTTTTAGATGCAAAAGTTGTATAAATTGTATACATACTCTAATTATACACTCAAAAAGAGCATTGACAAAAATACAATATATAGTATAATTTAAAGCTTTTGAGGTACAATACACAGTACCCGAGTTCATTAAAAGACGAATACAAACAGATAGAAGGAGGCTGGTCAGCGTGCCGAAGTATGTTATGCGTTGCGGTCTTGGTCCAGTCACCTGCTTGGTTTGGTTGGGCTGGATGCGTGTTCCGGACAAGAAGACTGCCCTTAGAAGGTCGGGTCATGCTCTCCAGAATATGCTATTAACAGACGTTGCTCACCCTGTTATGGATCATGCCAAGATCTACTGGGAGAGTGAACCTGACTTCTATTTCTGGTTTAAAGAAGCCAAGAAGACCCGCGACAAGTACGAGACATGGAAGAACCAGGAGCGAATGGAGGAGATGATTTCCGTGACTCAGCCGAAGCCTGACTTCGAGACCAACAAGTGCGACGTGATAGCAGAGGTTATCATTAACTCCTCTAGCTACGACTACAAAGCCCGTATACGCATGAGCGCCAAGATGGCTCGTAGATGGTTTCTAGACCACGAACTGAAAGCCGCGG
>CAZGIU010000067.1:0-2654 GCA_964526535.1 uncultured Candidatus Saccharibacteria bacterium
TAATTCCTGTTATAAGAGCTTTTTTCATAATTCTCCTTAAATAGTTAACAAAAAATACTATAACATTTATAACTTAATGGTTCAAATTATTTAGAACGCCAATAATTAAGGATATCTTGAAGGGTTTTCTCAATTTTATATTTAGGCTCCCAGCCAGTTGCTTTATGAAACTTAGAATAATCAGCTAACAATATGGGCATATCAGATGGCCTTAAAAGATTTTTATCTATTTCAATTTTTATATCTACTTTGGAATAATTTATAAGCATTTCTAAAATTTTCTTCATTTTATAAGCCTTACCTGAGCCTAAATTATATGCCTCTCCAGGTTTTCCATATTTAATTGCTATATAGTATGCTCTACAAACATCTCTTACGTCAAGAAAATCTCTTTGGGTTTCTAAATTACCAACTCTTATAATTGGATCTTTTTTTCCTCTTTCTATCTCCACAATTTGTTTAATAAAAGAGGGGATTGCAAAATTACCATCCTGCCTAGGACCAATATGATTTAAGGGTCTCATTATAATTGTAGGTATATTATAGTTATAAAAATACTGGATACTTAAAATTTCTTGAAAGGCTTTACTTGAAGCATAAGGATTATTAGGATGAATTAAATGACTTTCTGTTAGAGGGAGGTTTTTTGGTTTTACCACACCATAAACTTGACCTGAACTAATTGTAATAACTTTTATTTTAGAGTCAACATTACGTACAGCTTCAAGAATATTTAACTGGCTAAGCATATTATTTGTGAGCATCTCTTCTAACATATCCCAAGAATCATTTGGAGATGATAAAGCTGCTAAATGAATAATTGCATCTGGCTTAATCTCCTTTATTAAATTTTTTACAGCATTTCTTTCTTTTAAATTTAAAGAGAAAATTATACTTTTATGATTCTTGAAATTTTTTTTAAAATCATTAGAAAGTTCACCGAAAGATGTGCCATAAAAATCGATATTCTTACTCCTTAAATATTCCAACATATATTGCCCTACAAAACCAGTTGCACCTGTAATTAAAACTTTCATTTATTGCTTTCTTTAATCTTATTAATAAGTATATCAGCTGATTTATCCCAAGAAAAATTTTTAGCTCTTTTTGTTTCTTGTTCCGAAATTTTCTGATATAAATCATTATCTAAAATCAAGCTATTGATTGCCTCTATTAAGGCTTTGTCGTTATCAAATTCAACTAAACTACCTGAATCTCCTAAAATCTCTTTAGTGGCAGGATTATTTAAAGCTATAACAGGCAAGCCAAATTTCATTGCCTCTAAAACTGTAAGCCCAAAGCCTTCATATAAAGAAGGGTGAATTAGGCAAAAAGCGTTTTTATATAAAAACAAAAGTTCATTCTCGGTAATATTATCTAAAAAAATAATTTTTCTAAAATTATCCTTA
The DNA here is from genome assembly GCA_964526535.1 of uncultured Candidatus Saccharibacteria bacterium. Lineage (GTDB taxonomy): Bacteria > Patescibacteriota > CPR2_A > CG2-30-33-46 > CAZGIU01 > CAZGIU01. The sequence goes on from CAZGIU010000067.1 coordinate 1,410, forward strand.
GGGCTATATTTTTCCTTAATCGCTTGGTAAAAATTTTTATCTTCAGGTCCAGCTATAACAAGGTAATAATCAAAATTGGCATTACAAAAAAAGTTTATCAAAAATTCTACATTTTTATATTTATCTTTCCGACCAACATAAAGAAAAAAGTTTTTATTTTTTAGTTTATCTATTTTTTTTGGTTTTATCTCTTTATTTATTGTTGAGTCATTGTAAATCACGGTAATTTTATTTTCCGGCTGATTAAAGATTTTAACGGCATCTTTTTTGGTTGAACCAGAAACAGAAAATATTATATCAGCATTGTCTAAAATTTTTTTTATAAGTCTTTTTTGTTTAAAAAATATTTTCCACTTATAAGATGCTCCGGAAAACTCGTCTTTAAAAATAAATGGTATAAAATCATGGATAAAAACTCCAGTCTTGTAACCTTTATGTAAAAAACTAGTTAAATAGTTAAAAGTTAAATAAAAGCTTATACTTTGCTTTCTTAAAAAAGCTGGCAAAGATAAAAAATCTTTAATACTTAAGATATCAAAAGGAGTTTTTACAAAAGTAACATTTTTATTATTTCTCAGAGTTTCTTTTAGCATAGTTAAAGTTTCATTACCGTAATATAAAATCAAATAATCATTTTCTTTATTAATAACTCTTTTAAGATACTCAAAACAAACACGGCCTATTCCATCTATCTTTTTAGACCTAATCCATCGAGCATCTAAAGCTATTTTATTTCTCATAAACTTTTTCAAATATTTTAACTAATTTTTCGGCAGATTTTTGCCAATTAAATTTCTTTATTTGTTTTCTACCTCTTTCTATCATTTTATTTTGCAACTCTTTATTAGACAGGGTGTTAGTAATGTTACTTTTTATATCTTCAATATTAGTTGCTTTAACATATAAGGCTGCCTTGCCCCCAACTTCTGGCATAGAAGAATTATTAGCTGTGATAACCGGAACCTCACAAGCCATTGCTTCTAAAATTGGAATGCCGAAACCTTCATAAATTGAAGGATACAAAAACAAAGAGGCTCCTGAATAAAGAGTGGGTAAATCTTCTTCCGGAACATAACCGGTAGTAATTATTTTTTCTCCTTTTTTTCTAGCTTCAATTATAGACTTTTCTATTCCTTCATCTTGCCAGCCCTTACCACCAACTAAAACTAGTGAATATTTATTTTTAATTTCTTTTGGCAAGCCACAATAAGCTTTAATAATACCTACAACATTTTTTCTTGGCTC
>CAZGIU010000068.1:0-2538 GCA_964526535.1 uncultured Candidatus Saccharibacteria bacterium
GGAAGGTATAAAAGATCCAGTGGGTATGACAGGTATTAGATTAGAGGTTAATACTCATATAATTTATGGTTCAACTCCTTTTATTAGGAATTTAAATAAATGTATTCAACAAGCCGGCATATCCGTTGATGCTTTAATTGCTTGTCCTGTTGCTGCCAGTTGGTCTGTTCTATCAAAAAGACAAAAGGAACTTGGATGCGCAGTTATAGATATTGGAGGAGAAACTACTAGTATTGCTGTTTTTGAAGAGAGCAATATTATAGGTAGTAAAGTCTTACCAATTGGTTCAAATCATATAACAAAAGATATTACGGTTGGACTAAGGACTTCACCTGATGTAGCTGAGAGGGTAAAGCTAGAATATGGAATTGCTTGGACTAGAAATGTTAACAAAAAAGAAGAGATAGATTTGTCAACATTTTCAAAGCTAGAAAAAAGTAAGGTCAAAAGGTCTGAAATTGCTTATTACATAGAAGAGAGATTAGCGGAAATTTTTGGTTTAGTTAAGAAAGAATTAAATAAAATAAAAAAAGGAGCTTTTTTACCAGGAGGTATTGTTCTGACCGGTGGTGGTGCTAAAATGCCAGAAATTGTTGACCTAGCTAAATCTGAACTTAAATTGCCAGTTCAAATAGGTTTTCCTAGAGATATTCAAGGCATTGTTGACAGGGTTGATGATCCTACCTATGCCGTTCCTTTAGGTTTAATTGAGTGGGGTTTTGATAATGAGGCTATAGGCTCAGGTTCGGTTTTACCATTAGGTGATATAGCCAAAAAAGCTAAGGATTTTTTCAAGAAATTTCTTCCTTAAATTACCAGGTTATTTACTTATAAGAAAGTGCTGATAAAATACTTGTCAGCACTTGTTTTTATGATATACTTTAATTATAATTTTTTTGAACAAAAAAAATAAACAATAAATTAACATTTAATTTTTTAAAAAAACATGATGAACAAATAATTTGTTCATAAAACTTAGATGCGTAGGAGGCAAACAAATGGAAATTAAACCAGACATTGAAACCTTTGCTCATATCAAGGTTGTTGGCGTTGGTGGAGGAGGTACCCAAGCAGTTAATAGAATGATTAACTCAAAATTAAAGGGTGTCGAATTTGTAGCAGTTAATACTGATGCTCAGGCCCTTCATTTTTCTGAAGCCGGGCAAAAAATTCATATTGGTAAAGACATTACCAGAGGTTTAGGTGCTGGTTCTGATCCAGAAGTTGGTAAAAAAGCAGCCGAGGAATCAAAAGATGAATTGGTAGAAATTTTAACCGGCTCAGACATGGTTTTTATAACTTATGGCTTAGGAGGTGGTACTGGCACAGGAGCCGGCCCGGTAGTTGCAGAGGCAGCTAAATCAGCCGGAGCTTTAACAGTAGCTGTTGTTACCAAACCATTTTCATTTGAGGGCCAAAAAAGAAAAATGGTTGCAGAAAAAGGTCTTCAGGAGCTTCGGGAAAAAGTTGATACTTTAATTACTATTCCAAATGATAGAGTTCTGCAAATTATTGATAATAAAACTGCTATGATGGATGCCTTTAAAATTATTGACGATGTTTTACGCCAAGGTGTTCAGGGTATAGCTGATTTAATAACTACTCATGGTCAAGTTAATGTTGATTTTGCTGACGTTAAGAAAATAATGTCTGATACAGGTTCTGCTTTAATGGGTATTGGTTTAGCCTCAGGGGAGAATAGAGCCATTGAGGCTGCCAAAGTAGCTATTGATAGTCCTTTATTGGATCTTTCTATTGATGGAGCTAAAGGAGTTCTTCTTAATATAACCGGTGGTTATGATTTAGGCATGCATGAAATTAATGAAGCTGCCAAAGTAATTACAGATGCAGCTGATCCCGAGGCTGATATAATTTTCGGTACTGTGATAGACGAAGGGATGCAAGGCGAAGTTAAGATTACTGTTATTGCAACTGGTTTTGACGGTAAACATCCCAAGAAAGATCACGATGCTTTAGAAGAGCAAACTTCAGACAACTTTTTAAAAGATACTTTTCAAACCCAGGAAGTTAAAAATGATGATTTTGTGGCAGATCTTCATAGAGAAGAAGATAATCGACCTACTAAGAGAGTTAGTCTTGATGCCGAAGAAGAAAAAAAAGAAATTGAAAAACTGGAAGAAAACGATGAATTTGAAATGCCTGCCTTTATCAGGCGAAAGCTTAAAAAATAATAAAAAACTTGCTAAAAGGACCGCCAGTTGGCGGTCCTTTTTCTGTTTTAACCTTTAAAAAGCCAATTTCTAAAATATTTGACTAAAATTGATAAATACTATATATTGTATATCAGTACTAGCTGTTGCCCACTATATGTAGTATTAAAAAGGATATTCAATGTTAATATTTAAACTGAAGGTGGGTTTTAAAATAATTTAAAATTAAGGACTTATTTATGCGTTGTCCAAACTGTCTCTCTCTGGATTCTAAGGTTATAGATTCTCGAGATGTTGATGATTTTCGAGCTGTTAGGCGAAGACGAGAGTGTCTTAAGTGTAAAGCGCGTTTTACTACTTATGAAAG
>CAZGIU010000069.1:0-2355 GCA_964526535.1 uncultured Candidatus Saccharibacteria bacterium
GGCAATACCAGTAAGGATGGAGTCTGCTTTAGCGTAACCAATCAAAAAGTTAATCTCTTTGAAGCGATCTATATCTATAATACCGAAAATCATTGGATTGCCTGATCTGATACTTCGACTAACTTCTTCTTCTAAAGTAATTTCGAGAGAACGTCGATTGCCAACTTTGGTAAGACTATCAATGGTTATCAATTTCCTAAGTTGGCTATTCTCGCATTTGAGCTTTCTAATGTCAAGTCCAAGTTTGATAATTATTAGGACGAAAATCAAAACCAAGAACATCAGTGAGTAATCACTCACCGATATCACCTCCTTTTCAAGGAACTATAGAACAAATAACATTAACAGAAAGGCTATTTTAAATCAAGAGATGTTTAAGCTTGTTAATTAATGCTTTTTCTGGCCATTAGCTTTCTTTTTTTCTTTTTTGATTAATAAAATTAGTTTCTCAACAAGTTTTTTAGGATCGCTATCGTAAACTATCTTACCCAAACCTCTTCTAGCGCTTTTAACAATATCTTGAATTTTATCGGCAGTACCGCCAGTTTCAGTTAAAACTCCGATGGGCTTTCTGTCTTCAAAAGCAATGGTAAATTCATTTAAAGTGCCCATGCGACCGCAAACTATAATTACTGCATCTGAACTTCGGGTAAGCATTAAGTTACGACCTGAATATCCAAAACCTGTATAAATAATTATATCGAAATTATCAATTGGTAGACGATATTTTTTAACATGCTCTAATTCGGTTGAAGCTGGCGAAACACCAATACTGAAACCTTTGGCACCCTTAGCTCCAACTGTAGCCCAAAAAGGGGCTCCAGTAGTAGCCCCAGTAACTAAAACACCATCTTGCTTAACTATCTGACGACCCAATTCAATGGTTTTTTCTTTGGCACAAGGATCACAAACCTTAATGTCAGCCGAACCAGAAACACATATTTTATATTTCATAAAAATTCCTTTCTTGAAAGCTATTCGTGACTACCGGAAATATCTTTCTTTTTTTGTTTATTTTTTATACCTAAAATTTCCAAACCAGAACTAGTACCAATTACATCCGCCCCAGACTGAAGCATTAAAACAGCTTGTTTAAAATTATGAATACCGCCAGAAGCCTTAATTTTTATTTTTGGACTAACTGCTTTTCTCATAATCTTAATATCTTTTACGTCAGGCTTTCTAGGGCCATAACCTGTGGAAGTTTTAACATATTTAGCACCAGCAGCTTCTGCTACCTGACAAGCCTTTTTAAGCTCTTTCTCTGTTAAAAAGCCGATTTCCATAATTACCTTAAGTCCAACTGGCTTTATGGCCTTAGCTATTTTAGAAATTTCCGATTTAACATATCGCCAATTATGCTCTTTAACAGCACCTATGTTGATAACTATATCAATTTCGTTAGCACCATGGTTAACAGCTTTTTGAGCCTCAAAAACTTTTGACTCCAATAAAGCCGAACCAAAAGGAAAACCAATAACTGAAATAACATTGGCTTTTTTGCCCATTAATTTTCGAGCTAATTTAACTCTTGAAGAAGTTACACAAACAGAACGAAATTGATATTTTTTAGCTTCAGCACATAGCTTAATAATGTCTTTTTCTGTAGCATCTGGTTTAACGTTAGTATGATCTATAAAAGAAGCTATGCTTTCTTTACTAATTTTCAATAGACCTCCTTTTTTAAAAAATGAACCTTATTGTCAATTATAACAGAATAAAAATTTAATTATTGGTTTTTAGATATTTAAGTCTTTTTTTAATTTCCGCCTCTCTACCATTATCACTTGGTTGATAATATTTTTTATCCTTCAGTTCTGGCGGAAGATAATTTTGAACAATATAGTTACTTTCATAATCATGGGGATATTTATAGCCCTTGCCTTTATTTTGGCTTTTATCGAATTGAGTTTCAGCATTAACTAAATGTTTTGGGATACCGCTAAACTTCTGCTCTCTCACATCTGAAAGAGCTTTATTGATAGCAACATAAGAAGCATTTGACTTTGGAGCACTGGCTAAGTAAGTTGCACATTGGGCTAAATTAATTCTGGCCTCAGGTAGGCCAATTTTTTCTACAGCTGAAAAAGTTGAAGTAGCTAAAACTAAAGCCATGGGAGCAGCATTGCCAATATCTTCTGAGGCAAAAACAACCATTCTTCTGGCAATAAATTTAGGGTCTTCACCGCCCTCAATCATTCTGGCAAGCCAATAAATTGTTGCATCTGGATCTGAGCCCCTCATTGATTTAATAAAGGCTGAAATCAAATCATAATGAACGTCTCCGCCTTTATAAACAGAAATAAAACGCTTAGACAAAACTTCCTCTACTTTTTTGGATTTAATTAAGCCTTT
>CAZGIU010000070.1:0-2287 GCA_964526535.1 uncultured Candidatus Saccharibacteria bacterium
ATAAGGAGTTATTTATGTTTTTATTCTACAATGTTGGATTTTTAATCGGCTCACTAATTGTTTTATCGGTCTTGTTTATTATTTTAAGGCTTTATCGGGTTTCTTTTGCCAAAGTTATTGTTGGAGCTTTAGGTCTATTTTTTGGTTTGTTAATTTCGGCGCTTTTAAATATTTATATAGTAACTTTGCCCAATCCTTGGAATCAGCTCTTGGCTTGGTCTTTCTTGTTGTTGTTTGGTTTTGGAGGTTTGTATTTATTTTTGGTTAACGAAAAATCAATTAATCGAATTTTTCTAAGTTTAGAAAATCTTTTTACAGCCTTGGCTCATTTTTCTGAAGCAGAAAAAAATAAAAATCGCCCTAAAGACATTATAGTTATTGATACCAGCGTAATTATTGATGGACGGATAGAGGACATTGTTAAAACAGGCTTTTTGAATGAAAAGTTTTTAGTTACTAAGGCGGTTATAGAGGAACTTCATCATTTATCAGACTCTCGCGATAACCTAAAAAGAGAAAGAGGTCGTCGGGGCTTAGATATTTTATCAAAACTTCAAAAGTCTAAAGAGATAGAAATAGAAATTATTGAGGATGAGTTTAAAGATGCTAAAGAAGTAGATGAAAAATTAATCAAAATAGCAAAAAAGTGCAACGCTCCAATTATGACGGTTGACTATAATCTCAATAAGGTTGCCAAAATCCAAAAAGTAAAAGTTTTAAACATCAATGAATTGGCCAACGCTATGAGAATGTCAGTTTTGCCAGGGGAAGAGATAGAAGTTAAGGTAGTTCAAGAAGGTAAAGAACGTTCTCAAGGAGTGGGTTTCTTGCCAGATGGAACTATGATAGTTATTGAAGATGCCAAAGAAAAAATTGGCCAAACTCTAAAAGTTGTAATTGTTAAATCATTTCAAACAGAGGCTGGTCGAATGATTTTTGCTGAAATAAAAAATGGACAAAAAGCTTAATAGAAAATTTTTTCAACAAGATACCAAAGAAGTTGCCCAAAAACTTTTGGGCAAATTTATTGTTAGAAAAATTGGCAAAAAAATAATTGCTGCCAAAATAATAGAAACAGAAGCTTATCATGGTTTTGATGATTTAGCCTCTCATGCTTCTCGGGGCAAAACTCAGCGCAATCAGATAATGTTTGGGGAGGCAGGTTTTATTTATGTTTATTTGGTTTATGGGAGGCATTATATGTTTAATGTTGTTTGTGGTGCTAAAGATTTTCCCGCAGCGGTTTTAATAAGAGCCGTAGAGATTGATAACTTAATAGAGTGTCAAACTAATGGTCCAGCCAAGCTAACCAAAAGACTTCTAATAGATAAAAAATTTAATAATCAGGATATTGTGGAGAACAAAAATATTTGGCTGGAAGATCGGGGATTAAAAATAAGCAAAAAAAATATCAAAAAAGCCAAAAGAATAGGGGTGGATTATGCGGGTCATTCAGCAAATTGGCTTTGGCGATTTCATCTTTAAAACTTTCAAAAAACCGCTTAAATGTTTAAGCGGTTTTTTGTTTGACTTGATTAGGCATATTATGTTATATTGAAACTAATTTAAAAAGGCATTGCTTATGGTAGAGCTTTCCAATAAAGAACTTATCAAAGAGTTAGAAAACGAAGCAGAAAAAATACACAACTCCACCAGAGTTGATATGCCTTTATTTTCACCAGTTCATAACTACCTTCGGGCTCGTTCTGATACTTACTATCGGTGGGCTATTTCAGACAAGTCCAACAAGCTTCACATTACAGGAGCGGCTGGCTTTTTAGTCTCGGTCTTTGTTTTTACCTTAGTCCAATTCATCTGGCCTAACTTATTTATACCCAGGGCTGATCAAATCTTGGCAGGCTCAATCCAGAAAATCTGGACAACTTTAGCAGATTTTACCAACAACGCTGGGCAAACCGGAAATATCACCAGCCAAAACATTAATTTAAACAATGGTGATCCAAATCAAGCATTTTCAACAGTGGAACAAACCGAAAACACCACGGCTCAGTTTAATGCTGGGACAAGAACCGGCTCGGCTGAGGTAGGGACAAACCAAATTACCTTAATTCCTACTGTTACCATCGGCACTCAAACCTGGATGAAACATAACCTCAATGTTGGCACCATGCTGGCCTCAGGCTCTACCAACCCCACCAACAACGGGGTGGTTGAAAAATGGTGCTACAATAACTCCGAGGCCAACTGCACTACCTACGGCGGTCTTTATTCCTGGAATGAGATGATGGGCTACACCACCACTCCTGGCGCTCAAGGCATCTGCCCT
>CAZGIU010000071.1:0-2259 GCA_964526535.1 uncultured Candidatus Saccharibacteria bacterium
GATCCGGCAAATCCAGTGGAATATCAAATTACAACTAATAACGCTGGCCAATACGCTCCTGCTATCTACGACAACAAGGTTATTTGGCTTGACAATCGTAATGGAAATCACGATATCTATCTAGGTGAAATTTCCGATCCCGCTGTAGACGTTTCGGATAATAACCCACCAGTTTTTTTTGATTTCGAAGGTGGTAATGGTGGTATTAATATCTCTGATGGTCAATTTATCACCACTAATCCATTTAAAATAAAAGTAAAGCCGGTTGATGAAGAGTCTGGTATTCAGTTGGTGGAGTTTTATGTAGACAATAATTTGCTTTGCACAGATACAAGTCCAGACTCTGAAGGAATTTATTCATGTGACTGGGATACCTCAAAATATCACTCAACTGTTCGTGTTGTAGCTTTTGATAATAGCGAAAATAGCGCCACTATACTAAGAAACGCAACAGTTGACCCAAAATTATATCTAACTGTTCTGCCAAAAGCAGGTAAATAGTTTCTGCGCTGATTGGATCGCCAAATGCCCACCCGTACCGAACACCAGCCCGAAAGAATTCATTCTGGCAGGGTACATTAGGGCGGGGAACGCATATCAAATAAGCTACTTCGGTAGCTTATTTCTATTAATGACGCAAATCTAATAATCTGCTAAATATTTCAAATATGTTTGCCCTATTTATAAACTAATGTTTTTATATTTACTTTTTAAAATATGCGGTTTATTATTTAATTATAAAAAGGAGCAACTATGGATATTAAAGATTTGTCTAAAGTAACAAAAAAATTTGACGCTAAAAAGCTCAAAAAAATTGGTATTTGGGGCTCAATAATTGGACTTATATTGCTGATATTGGGTGTCGTTATTGCTGTTCTTTTCTTTGGTTTCTTAATAAATATTCTAAATAGTGTTTTTGATTTTGGTGTACTTGGTCAAGGAATCAAAGACTTTATCAATGGGTTTATCCCAGGATTTATTAAATAAATTAGCTAAGTACAAGCGAGTAATAATTTTAATTCTTTAAATAGATATCTATTTAGTAGGAATATACAATTATCACGAAATTTAAAAAAATTTTGCAGTTTTAAATTTAATTAATAAAAAGATAAAGACTTGTAAGGTTTGTGAAAAACAATAAGTGACTAGGCTAAGAAAGTGTCCCTTTATTTCAAGTGCTTCCCGCTTCACCAAATTTAATTATTTCACTTTAGCAATAGACTCAACAATAGCTTTAACTATTTTTTTGTCAAAAATTGAAGGAATGATTTTTTCTGGCTTGGGATTTCTAATCAACTTAGCAATGGATTCTGCTGTGGCTATTTTTATTTTAGTAGTAACCCTCTTAATTTTGGCCTCCAAAAGACCTTTAAACAATCCAGGAAAAACTAAAGCATTATTAATTTGATTTTCAAAGTCGCTTCGGCCAGTTGCCACTACTAAGGCTCCGCCCTTTTTTGCCTCTTTGGGCATAATTTCCGGACTAGGATTAGCTAGCGCAAAAACAATAGCATTTTTATTCATAGCTTTTATATCTTTGGCGGTAAATTGATCGGGTTGAGAAACCCCAATCAAAACATCAGCGCCCTTTAAAACATCGGAACAACCAGTACATGGACAATAGTTTTTGCTTTTGGAAAAAATTTCTTTTTTATAACCGTTTAAATCAACTCGACATTGAGAAATAACTCCTTTAGAATCACACAAACAATAATTATGAAGATCGTATTCTGATAATAATTTGGCAATAGCTATACCAGCAGCACCGGCTCCAGAAATAACTATTTTGGCGCTTTTATCTTTTTTAGCAATTTTTAAAGCATTAATTAAGCCAGCTAAAACAACAATGGCTGTACCGTGCTGATCGTCATGAAAAACTGGAATATCAAGCTCTTTAGCTAAGCTTGACTCAATCTCAAAACAACGGGGAGCTGAAATATCCTCTAAATTAATACCTCCGAAAGCTGGGGCAATGTTTTTAACAATTTTAATTATTTCTTTAGTGTCCTGAGTTGCCAAGCAAATTGGCACAGCATTAAGCTGAGCAAATTCTGAAAAAATTGCGGCTTTACCTTCCATAACCGGCAAAGCTGCTTCTGGCCCAATGTTGCCTAAACCTAAAACAGCGCTACCGTCAGTAACAATGGCTACTGATTTATTTTTGCCCGTATATTCAAAAATCTTACTTTTATCTTCATTAATTGCCTGACTAGCTTTGCCTACGCCAGGAGTATAAATAAGTGGTAAATTTTTAGGACT
>CAZGIU010000072.1:0-2234 GCA_964526535.1 uncultured Candidatus Saccharibacteria bacterium
AATTTAAATTTTTTTAAATAATATAATAATGACCCTTTATTGGTCATTATTTAATGAAATTTGATAAAACCTTTATTTTTTTATTGTTATTTTTAAATATTTTTAATCGTGTTATAATATAATCAGTTAAATCCAATCAATAGGCACTGTCGCCAAGCTCAGAGCAAAATTTGAAAATATCCACTAAAATTAGCCTTTTAGTTGTTAAAAATTTCTAAAAAATCTGTGCTAATTTTAGCAATTGGCAACAGTCCCCAATAATCAAAAATGAAAGAATCTTCCTTCATTCAATCTTGGAATAGAATAAAATTTTTAATTTTTTCTATTTTTTGCCTTTTTTCTCTGGTCTATCTGGAAACAGAGGGGGCGATTAGCTTGTATTTGCTTTTTTATTTCAGTTTAATCAGTTTATTGATGTCATTAACTAGCATGCTTTTTTATTTTTTTCGCTCCCCATTGGTTAAAGATAAAATTTTACCGAATAAAAAATTTTGGCAGTTAACATTATCCTTTAAAAGAAAACTCTTAACTGGTCATCATCGGCAGTTGCGACTAAAATTAGTTTTTGTTATTTTTTTATTATTATTATTTATCTTAGGCATTGTTTTTTTGGCAGCAGATTCACTTGAGGCGCTATCCTTAACAGTAATATACCTAGTCGCAATTAATCTGCTGTATTTATTATATAAAACCGTAAAGATTGTTTTGGCCTATAACTTAGCGCGACGCACTGTCTATTTATTCCTGGGCGCGTTTGTTGTTTTTGTTTTCTTTTATTATTTCCAAGCAGTCGCTTTTTTTATCGCGCCTTTGCTTTTATTGATACTTTTAATTTCTTTTTCGCTTTACACGGATTCTTCCATCCCGTTTTTTTCACACTTGTTAGAAAGAATATATAACGGTTGCAAGAGGAAAATAAACGATTTAAAAAAAGAGCTGGATCAGGATAGGTGGCGCCAATTGCGGCAAACCGACATCTACCTTATCACCAGCGGTATTAAGAAAAATCCAGCGGTAGAAAATTATAAATTTAAAAAATCAACGATTCGCGCGAGAATAAAATTTTATTCCCGATTATTAAAACCGTTATATTTTCTTTCGCTGTTGTTTCACAGCTCAACTGAAAGTTTTATTTTATTTTTTGAAGAGTTGCATCAATTTTACCAGCAGGTGAAGTCCAATCTTGAAGCTAGGCTAACTAAGAGCGAGGGTGGGAATGTTTTTTCTACCTCGGCGCGCTATGGAAGATTTTTAGATCTCGAAAAAAAGTTATCTCAGACAGAAATGGGTTATGTGCTTGAACTTTTTTTTACCCACCAAACAAAACAGCGCGTTTTGAGCTATCAGGTTGTTGCCGTTCTTTTAGTCTCGGCCAGCGTGTTAACCGGATTACTGACCTATTTAGCTTTGCCTTTGACCATTCATTCGTAAGCATCAGCTTTAGTATGGCAACAGACTGATTGGAGCGGAGGAGTATCAGTGAGGAAAGCTTTTCTTGAGAAAAATAGCTAAAACTGACCATTCTATCGCTTGGCTGGCGAAGGAATATCGACTGATCGCGCAGTCAGTCTGGGAATAATAAATCAGGAAAACTGTTCTTTGGATTTCGCTTCATCTGACGGTTATTTTTTGGAAAAAAAGAATAATCGCCAGCTTCAGTTTTTTGTCGGAAAAGTCAAATTGCCTTCGATTTTTAATGATGATGCAGCCACTGCGCTGTTGCTGCATTTTGATCAATTGCCCATTTTAGACAGTTCAAACTTTTCTCATCGGTTGGTTAACGTCGGTTCGGTAGAAATATCTTATAATCAAAACAGGCTTGGCTTGGGGAGCGCTTATTTTTCCCATGCAGTTAATTATTTGGCTATTGGCGATTATCAAGATTTTAATTTCGGTTCTCAAGATTTTACGGTTGATTTTTGGGTTAACTATCAAAACAGCAACGGTGGCGACACTATTTTTTGTAATAAAGTAGCAATGCCTTTTTCGGGCGGTTTGTGTTTTCGTTCCGACAAAGACTTAGCTATCTATGTTCTTGATTGGCGCTCGGACAGTGAAAATGGAATCACCCATTCTACCAAGTTTGAATTGATGGGAAAACACAACAGCCAAATTGGAACCACTTGGCATTAGCGCGCTACAAAGAGATCAATTGATTTTGTTCCTAAATGGCATTTAGCAGTCCAGTTATGAGATTGGCGACCATATTTTTGCTGATTTTGACTAATCTTAGC
>CAZGIU010000073.1:0-2196 GCA_964526535.1 uncultured Candidatus Saccharibacteria bacterium
TCCATCATTTTTGAATCTTTACCAGTGCATACTCTAAATTTATTCTTTTCAATTCCCTCTATTATTAATTCTGCAACCTTTTTCGGAGATAAAGTTGGAAAACTTTTAGCATTAGAATCATTTTTTGGTGAGTCTATTTTTACACCCGAATTTTCTGAAATATGAGTCTCTGTTGCGCCTGGAAATACAATAGTTACACCAACATTGGTATCCTTAAGCTCAGCATATAAACCTTCTGTCATAAGCTTTACAGCTGCTTTAGAGGCCCCGTAGATACTTTGTCCTGGTACAGGCAAAAACCCTCCCATGCTAGAAACATTGACAATATGAGCTTCTGGTTTTTTTAAAAGCTGCGGTAAAAAAGTTTTTACCATATATAAAGTTCCATAAAAATTAACATGCATAACTTTTTCTATATTCTCATAATCAAGTTCATTAATTTTTACAAACTTCTGAATTATACCAGCAACATTTATAAGACCGTCGATTTCTCCAGCCTGTTTTGATAGATTTTCTATAGATTTTTTATCTGTTATGTCGATGGTATATAATTCGACTTTTAAACTATTTTTACCAGCTAATTTTTTAGTTTCTTTAAGTCCCCCTTCGCTTATATCAATTGCCACTACCTTAGCTCCTGAATCAACAAGACTAAGAACTACTTCGCGTCCAATTCCATTACCAGCTCCAGTAACTAAAATTCGTTTATTTTTTACTAACATTTTTCTCCTTAATTAAATTGGCGGAGAGGCAGGGATTCGAACCCTGGATACCCTTGCGAGTATAACACATTAGCAGTGTGCTGCTTTCAACCACTCAGCCACCTCTCCAATCTATAGATTGAATTATAGTAAAAATTTTGGCATAAAAAAAGACCCTTTCGGGCCCTTTAAACTAAAAAATATTAATAAATATAACCTTTGATAACACCTGAAGAAGCTGATATTGTTCTAGAAGAAACTCTGCCAAAACCGGCATAATTCATTTCGGTTATCCTAATAGTATTACCAGAAACTGATTCAACAATACCAACATGGCCTACCGGGCTCTCGTTAGTCACTATGATAGCTCCTGCTCTTGGTGAATAGCCAGTGGCATAACCCTGAGACCTAGCATTAGATAGCCAAGCACCAGCATTACCACGCCACGTAACTGATCTTCTTGAGGCCACATAATAAGTGCAATAACCATAAGGAAATCTATTCCCTGAAGAACCCCAAGCAACTTTTCTACCTGAAGCGCTTGACCCAGAATTAGCAGCTAATCTTGTTTGAGACTGAGCTTGAGGTTGAGGTGCAGGCTCCCAAACCCTGCCACCAGGTATCATTAAAATTTGACCTTCTTCAATTTTATTATCCAGAAGCCCGTTTTCTTCTATTATTTGATTAACAGATACATTGTAAGTAGAAGCTATCTTATTTATATCTTCACTTGACTTTACTTTATGAATAGTACCAACAAATGGCAAAATAGTTAATTTTTGACCTGGCTTTATTGAATCAACATCAGAAAGCCCATTGGCCCATTTAATGGTATTGGTTGTAATATTAAACTTCTTCGCAATACTTGAAAGAGTGTCGCCACCTTCTACAGTATAGTTTATAATTTCTTGTCTATTGGTTGCCACAGACACAGAAGAACTATCTAAAACTCCGGCTGAAGCAAGTGAAAAACCCGAAATCAAAGCTTGCTGATGCTCTTTAAGAGTCTCTTCTTTTATCTCAATGGGTGAGTTGGCTAAATAACCTATTTCAGCAATGATTTTGGGATTAACTTTCTGATTTACTGTTTTGCTGTTAGTTTTGGCCAGGGCTACATCTAAAATTCTACTATCGCCATAAGCAGAAGATAGGGTTACAAAAAAAGACAAACCAATAACCATAACATGCATAATATAGTTAGTTGGTCTTGATAATAAAGATCTAACAAAACCCTTGGCATTCACCAAAAAAAATTTTGAATCTTTCTTAAATTGTTTTTTTCCTTGTCGTGTTAGGTAAAAAGCTGCTGATTTTAGAGTATTTCTAATCCAGCTTAAAGAACTTATAAGTGTTAAAATAAGTCTCTCCTAGTTTTTACATATAGACGACATCATACCAGAGGCATAATTTTTGTCAAGCCCACTAAATATTGGCTTTAAATAGGCTATTTAAGATATTTTTGTTTATTCCTTAAATGTTCTTCATAAGTCACAGA
>CAZGIU010000074.1:0-2184 GCA_964526535.1 uncultured Candidatus Saccharibacteria bacterium
GAAATGGGCTTGGGCGGTTTATAAAAAAATCAAATTTTATTCAAATAATGCCACGTAAGTGGTATTATTTATATTAAGATTATGAAGTTTTTACCAAAATCTATTAGGGATTTAATATTTGAACTTGAAAAGCTACCAGGGGTGGGTCCCAAAACAGCTGAAAGGTTTACTTTTTATTTACTTAAGAAAAAACAAACAGAACTGGATAAATTATCTGAAAATATTAAAAATCTAAAAAATAAAATAGTAACCTGCTCAGTTTGCTATAACTTGGCGGAAAATAATCCTTGCCAAATATGTTCAAATCAAAATAGAAATAAATCTCAAATACTGGTTGTTGAAAAATCTTTAGATGTCGTTGCAATAGAAAAAATAGGTTTATTTAAGGGGGTTTATCATATTTTAGGAGGAGTTCTTTCACCAATTGAAGGTATTACCGTTGAAGATCTAACTATTAAAAAACTTGCCAATAGAATAAAAAATGAAAAAGTTGAAGAATTAATTTTAGCCACTAATCCATCACTAGAAGGGGAATCCACCGCCTCTTACATACAAAAAGTTGCCAAGAAAATAAAGCCTGAAATAAATATAACCAGAATAGCCAGAGGCTTGCCAGTTGGGGGTGATTTGGAATATGCTGATGAAATAACTCTAATAAGGTCCCTTGAAGGCAGAAGAGAGTATTAAAATTTATAAAATGTTAAAATTATATAACACCTTATCAGGGAAAAAAGAATTTTTTAAGCCTTTAAAGGGTAAAAAAGTTACTATTTATACTTGTGGACCAACTGTTTATGACTATGCCCATATTGGCAACATGAGGGCCTATGTGACAGCTGATATTTTAAGAAAATACTTAGAGCACCTAAACTACAGGGTTTATCAAATAAAAAATATTACTGATGTTGGTCACATGGTAGCTGATCAAGACGAAGGGGAAGACAAAATAATCAAGAAGGCTCTGGAAGAAAAACAAACTCCATATCAAGTGGCTGAATTTTATGAAATTGCCTTTAAAGAAGATGAATATCAGTTGAATATTAAAGCCGCCAATGTTTATCCTAAAGCTACTAACCATATCAAGGAGATGATTAGTATTATTCAAAAACTAATCAAGAGAGGTTATGCTTACGAAAAAAATGGTTCAGTTTATTTCTCAGTAGAAAAGTTTTCAAGATACGGTCAACTATCTGGCAACACCTTGGACAAACTATCAGCTGGAGCTAGAATTGCCTGTCATCCAGATAAAAAAAATGCTCACGATTTTGCCCTTTGGAAAAAAGCTGAAACAAACAGATTAATGAAATGGGATTCTCCCTGGGGTAAAGGATTTCCGGGTTGGCATATTGAGTGTTCTGCTATGAGTACCAAATATTTGGGCGATACTGTTGATATCCATACCGGCGGAGAAGATAATATTTTTCCACATCATGAAGATGAAATAGCCCAAACAGAAGCAGCTACAGACAAAAAGTTCGTCAGGTTTTGGTTTCATGTCAGACATCTTCTGGTAAATGGCAAAAAAATGTCTAAATCTTTAAAAAATTTCTACACCATCAAAGACATTGAAAAACTTGGATATAACTCAATAGCTTTGAGGTATTTATATTTAACATCGCATTATAGAGACCCGCTAAACTTTACTCTCAAGTCACTTGAGGCAGCCGAAAATACACTTTCTAACATAAATGACTTATTTTTTATTTTAGAAAAAGCTAAATTTACATCTAAAAATAAAAATCAAAAAATTAATCAAAAAATTAAGGAAACTGATATAAAATTTAAGAAATATTTAGACGATGACTTAAATACCCCTCAAGCCATAGCCTCCGTCTTTGAGCTGATTAATTTAGCAAAAAATTCTATAAAAAGAGGTGATTTTTCAAGTTCTGACCAAAAAAATCTTAAAAAAGCTCTAAAAAGATATGACTCAGTTTTAGGATTTTTATTAAAAGCAGGTGAAAATATTGAGATAGATGAAGATGTTAAAATGCTAATAGATGAGCGGGAAAAAGCTAGAAAAGAAAAAGACTGGGCACATGCCGATGCCCTAAGAGATCAGATTGAAGAAGATGGCTTTATAATAGACGATACTCCCTGGGGAACACATGTAAAAAGAAAACCAAAGGGACTTGAAAAATAAAATAAATTAAGTTAGGATAAGAAAGTTATTCGGGGATCGTC
>CAZGIU010000075.1:0-2094 GCA_964526535.1 uncultured Candidatus Saccharibacteria bacterium
TGATAAACTTTAAAACATAAAACTTAATGAGGTGGATAAATGGTTCTTGCAAAAAAAACTAAAGAGCAACAAATGCTCGAAGATTTAACTCGAAAAATGAAAGCAGTTTTAGATTCCCAGATGGTGCTTCGTGATAATTTGTCAGATATAAAAAAAATGGTTAAGGGAATGACAAAACAAATGGATCAAGTTGAAGCAACTACAGAAGTTGTTAAACTTACCCTAAGACGCAAGAGCAATATCGAAGAACTTGAGCTTTTGGAAAAAAAGCTCTACGATTTAGAAGAAAAACTGTCGGCTATTTATTGATTTAAACTGTTGACAGAAGATATAAAATCAATTAAAATCTTATTCTGTAAACACCAAAATGTTTATTAGTAAGAAATAATAAGTAAATACCCGCCCTCACTTTCAGTTTTTGGCGGGCTTCGGCTTCGGTAAGGAATGAATATTCCGAAGCCCCAGAAGGAGAACTTAAATGGCAACATTTGAAAGATCAAAACCACATGTTAATGTAGGTACCATTGGTCACGTAGACCACGGAAAAACCACTTTAACCGCTGCTATCCTTAAGGTTTTAGCCGACAAAGGTTTAACAGCTCAAGCTAAGGGCTTTGCAGACATCGATAATGCCCCAGAAGAAAGAGAGCGTGGTATTACTATTGCTACAGCTCATGTGGAGTATGAATCAGAAAATAGGCACTATGCTCACGTAGACTGTCCAGGACATGCCGATTATATTAAAAACATGATTACTGGTGCTGCTCAGATGGATGGTGCTATTTTGGTAGTTTCAGCAACAGACGGTCCTATGCCTCAAACCAGAGAGCACATTTTGTTAGCTCGTCAAGTTGGCGTGCCTAAAATTGTTGTTTACTTAAATAAAGTTGACATGGTTGATGATCCAGAATTAGTTGATTTGGTTGAAATGGAAATACGTGAACTTTTAAGTAAATATGAATTTGATGGTGATAATGCTCCTATTGTTCGTGGTT
This sequence comes from uncultured Candidatus Saccharibacteria bacterium, assembly GCA_964526535.1. Taxonomy (GTDB): domain Bacteria; phylum Patescibacteriota; class CPR2_A; order CG2-30-33-46; family CAZGIU01; genus CAZGIU01. The sequence goes on from CAZGIU010000075.1 coordinate 996, forward strand.
CTGCTCTTAAAGCTTTAGAAGGTGATGAAAAATATGCAGAAAGTATTATGGAACTTATGAAGGCTTTGGACGAATTTATTCCTCAACCAGAGCGTGATGTTGATAAACCATTTTTGATGCCAATAGAAGATATCTTTTCAATTGCTGGTCGCGGGACTGTAGTTACTGGTAGAATTGAAAGAGGTAAGGTTAAACTTAATGACGAAGTTGAAATTGTTGGCATCAAACCTACTTCCAAAACTGTTATTACTGGAATTGAAATGTTTAACAAGCAGTTAGAAGAAGGACAAGCAGGTGATAATGCTGGTATTCTTTTGCGTGGTACTAAAAAAGAAGAAGTTGAACGCGGTCAAGTTTTAGCTGCTCCAGGCTCAATTACCCCTCATTCTGAATTCGAAGCTGAAATTTATGTTTTAACCAAAGATGAAGGTGGAAGACATACTCCATTTACAAAAGGTTATAAACCACAATTTTACGTAAGAACAACTGATGTTACCGGTGAAATTATTCTTCCAGAAGGAACAGAAATGATTATGCCGGGTGATAACACTAAGTTAAATGTTAAGTTAATTGCTCCTGTAGCCATGGAAGAAGGTATGAGATTTGCTATTCGTGAAGGTGGTAAAACTGTCGGAGCAGGCGCTGTAACTAAAATAATTAAATAAAAAAGGAATATTTGCACCTTAAACTATGGCAACTAAGAACATTAAAACCAGAATAAGAATTAAATTAAAAGCTTATGATCATAGAGTTATCGATCAGTCTGTTCGTCAGATTATCGAGGCAGCAGAGCGTACCAATGCTCAGGTTTCTGGGCCAATTCCCTTGCCAACCCAAATCTCTAAGCAAACTGTCATTAAATCTCCTTTTGTTCATAAGGATTCTCGCGAACAGTTTGAAATGAGGGTTCATAAGAGATTAATTGATATTCAAAATTCTGGACCAAAAACAATTGATGCGCTAATGAACCTAAGTTTGCCTGCAGGTGTAGATATAGAAATAAAATATTAGTTTGGTTTTTGTACCTTTAATATATAGCAGAAGACAGCCCTAAAAGCTGTTTTTTGTTTTTGAGAATTTGGCGGTAGAATTTTTGACC
>CAZGIU010000076.1:0-2000 GCA_964526535.1 uncultured Candidatus Saccharibacteria bacterium
AGTTTTTCTAAAACACTTCTAAGTTCTGGTTGGAAAACAACTGGAATGGTTATTAACAACATGCCCAACATAATTCCGATAAACCAAGATACCATAATTAAATTAAAAAATAAGCTTAAAAAAAGTACTAATGAAATTATTAACATGCCATAAAAAATCCGCTGAGCCCTAGTGTTTTTAAATAGCCGGAAAATAATTATTAAAAGAATTAAAATAATGATAAAATCCACTATAAAAAGTGGATTTTGATATATTCTTTCAAGGCGAATGTTTCCACCTAAAACCTCTAAAATACTGTCTAATAGGTTCATATAAACTCTTAAATTAACGTTTTCTGTACTGAGTAGCCTTTCTGGCTCGCTTTAAACCATATTTTTTACGTTCTTTCATGCGTGGATCTCTCGAAAGAAAGCCATTTTTCTTTAAAGTCGCTCGCAAAGCTTCATCTTCTGAAATTAATGACCTTGAAAGTCCCATCACTACAGCCTGAAGTTGAGCATGCTTGCCACCTCCAGAAACCTTAACAATAATATCATATTTATCTGCTTTACCAACCAAAACTAAGGGTTGAGTTATTTTATCCTTAGCATTTTTTATGTCTGAGAAATAATATTCAAACTTCTTGTCATTAACTGTAATATTACCATTGCCTTTTAATAATCTAACCCTTGCGGTTGAGGTTTTTCTTCTGCCTGTTTTTTGTATAAAATTGTTTTTTTTCTCCATAATCACCTTTTAAATAGTTAATTCAGTCATTTTAGTTCTATCTTCCTTAATTTCTTCATCTTGATAGACTCTGAGTCTAGCAAGAGCCTGTTTAGCAAGCTTATTTTTAGGCATCATTCCAGAAACAGCCTTAAAAATGATTTTTTCAGGTTGTTTTTCCTGAAGCTTATCAAAGGTTATACTTTTAATACCGCCCGGATAACCAGAATGAGAATAATAGGTTTTTTGCTCTTTCTTTCTACCGGTAAGCTCGACTTTATTAGCATTTATAACAACCACATAGTCTCCCATGTCTAAATTAGGAGTATAATTTACTTTTTTCTTACCATAAAGAATATTGGCAACTTTGGTAGCTAAACGACCTAAAATTTTGCCATTAGCATCTATAAAATACCATTTTCTTTCAATCTTATTGGGCATTTTTTGTTTCCTCTACTAGGCTGATTTCAGCCTGTTTGGCTGCATCATGATTTCTTGGCGGTAATTTAACTATTCTAGTGTAACCACCTTTTCTTTCTTTATAACGCTTAGTTAAAACCTCAAAAATCTTTTTAGCGGCCTCTTTTTGTGGTAAATAAGCAAAAACTGAACGTTGATTAGCCAAATTATCGTTTTTAGCTTTAGTTATTAACTTTTCAACAATTGGACGAATTTTTTTAGCCCTAGCCTCTGTTGTTTTAACTTTCTCATAAATTATAATAGAGGCTGCCAAATTTTTCATGGCTTGCTTCTCAGTATTAATGTTTTTTCTGATTTTTCTTGTCATATTAAAGCTCTAAATTAAAATCTCTGATTTTCTCATTTAACTCTTCGATGGCTTTTTTGCCTAGACCTTTCATTTTGCTTAATGTTTCTGAGCCGATAGCTTGGGCCTCACCGACAGTCTTTATATCATTAGCTAAAAAAGCATTCATTGCTCTAGCTGAAAGATCTAGCTCTTCAATCTGAATTGAGTCAGCAGAAGGCTTCTTCTTATTTTCTTTGGGCTCTGAAATTTCTTTTTTAGGAGCTTCTTTTTTACCTGAAAGCAAGCTAAACTGCTCAACTAAGACTTCAGCAGCCTCTTTAATAGCGTCTTCTGGGGAGATAATACCATCGGTTTCAACTTCTAGAACAAGTTTATCTAAATCAATTACCTTGCCTGAACGAGTGGCTTCAACATCAAACTTAACTCTCTTGACAGGGCTATACATAGCATCAAGTTCAATAGTATTAGCTTTTAACTCTTCTTTTCGTTTTTCAGTTACTTCGTAACCCCGACCTTTATCAATATC
>CAZGIU010000077.1:0-1900 GCA_964526535.1 uncultured Candidatus Saccharibacteria bacterium
ATTTATCTCAAGCTAAAGTTGAAATGTCGCTTAATCAAAAAAATCATCTTTTAGGTTCACTAAAAGCCAAGATTCTTTTGATAGCAGTTATTATTATTAATATTTTAATTATTGGAGCCATAATTTATTTCTTGGTTTTAAAAAATGACTAAAATAAAAAAAATACACGCTTTAGAAATTTTAGATTCACGCGGAGTGCCAACTGTTAAAACAATAATGGAATCAGAAACTGGTGATAAAGTTGAAGCTCAGGTGCCTTCCGGCTCTTCAGCCGGCAAATCGGAGGCCTGGGAGCTTCGCGATGGTAATTTAAGGTATAATGGCAAAGGAGTCCAGAAGGCTGTTTCCAATGTTAATGGGGAAATGGCTAAAATTTTGATAAATGAAAATCCTGAAAATCAGCAAAAAATAGACCAGTTGATGATGGATCTTGATGGCACTAACAACAAAGAAAAGTTAGGAGCCAATGCAATTTTATCTGTTTCTTTAGCAGTGGCCAAATTGGCTGCTAAGAAAAATAACCTAGAACTTTATCAATATTTAAACCAAAAGTTTTTCAACAAAGATAAAATGAATTTACCAACACCTTTTTCAGTTATTATTGAAGCCGGCCAGCATTCAAAAAGTAACTTAGAAGTTCAGGAATTTATGATAGTGCCAGAAGGTCTAAATAGTTTTACCGATAAACTAGAGGCTATTGTTAAAGTTTTTCATGAGTTGGCTAAAGTTCTTTCCAGTAAAGGTTATGATGCCAATGTTGGTATGGAGGGTGCTTATGGCCCAAACTTATCTTCTAATGCTGAGGCTATGGATTTAATAATGGAAGTAGTTAGAAAATTTGAATTTGGCGATAAAATAAAAATAGCCTTAGATGTAGCTGCCTCAGAATTTTATTCAGAAGAAGACGATAAGAAATATATTATTAAGTCTTCAGAAGTTAGTTTAAATAGTCATCAGCTCCTGGGTCTTTATGAGGAATGGATTTCCAAGTACCCTATTATGTCAATTGAAGATGGTTTAGAGGAAGATGATTTTTCTGGCTGGGCAGAAATGAATGCTCGTTTTGGCGATAAAATAAAAATTATTGGCGATGATCTTTCGGTAACTAACCCCAAAAGAGTAAAAAAGGGCATTGAAGAAAATGTTTTTTCTGGTTGTATTATAAAACCCAACCAAATTGGTAGTTTATCTGAAACCGTTGAAGTTATAAAAATGCTAAAGGAAAAGCAGCTTGATTATATAATTTCTCATCGAAGCGGAGAAACCAGCGATACTTTTATTGCTGATTTAGCGGTAGCTTCAGGTGCAAATTATATAAAAACCGGAGCTCCATCTAGGGGTGAGCGAGTTGCTAAATATAACCGCCTACTAGAAATAGGAGAGGAAATTTCTTAAGAAATGAAATGTCCGCACTGCAAAGAAGAAACTCTTAAAATTTTAGGCGAAACTTATTGCCCTACTTGTTATAAAAAAGGTCATAAAGCTCATAGGAAAACAAAATTTAATTTTAAGAAAAGTTTTTTGGCTTTGGGTTTCGGGCTTTTGAGTTTAGCTATAATAGCAGCTTTCTTTTACTTCATTTATAACCTAACCTCAAATAGTTTAACAGGCCAAGCCAAACAAGCTTTAATAGTAATTTCATTTTTGATTACATTTTTTGTCGGTGGAGGAATGCTTTATTATTTAGATCGAGATAGTCTCATCTTAAATTCCTTGATAATATCTGTTTTTTTATCTTTGTTGGGGCTAAGTCTTGGCTTTTTTGACGGCTTTGATTCACAGAGTTCTTTAAGCAAAACTTTTTTTGATATCTATCTATTTTTGTTATTGTTTATAACAGGTGCTTTTATAGTCGATCATTACAAATTAAAAAAATAAAATGGAGTGTTAATGCTATTTG
>CAZGIU010000078.1:0-1899 GCA_964526535.1 uncultured Candidatus Saccharibacteria bacterium
TTAAAGGAACCGTTCATTGAAACTTTAACCTTGCCATCCATTCTGTCTGCCTCAACCATAATAGCGTTAAGCGCTTTTTGTATTTTATAAGCTTGTTGAGCTTGCTTAGCTCTGTCTATGAAACCCATTTTACCTCCTTTAAATTTTGTATTTGAATATTAATATTGAGTGACCAATTGTTGTATAAGGCTTAACTCCTTTAAGCCAGTGGTATCTATTTTGGGCCTGTGATTGTTGGAAATAAGTGACTGAAATAGCATACCAGCCAGGTTCAGGCGCTTTGTTCTCATTCCAGAAGATATATTTGTCTCCTAGATAATATTCAGGCATTCCCCCACCAAAATAATCAAGCCTGATTTTATCTATATTACTTTCTTCAACATATTTTGCAAGTCTTTTTAAATCTTGGCCCCAGTCAATATTAGAATCAGTTACATAGCGCATACCGTTTTTAGGGCCACCAATAGCCTCATTGTAATATGACAAATAGTGAGGATAAACTTTAACAGATGAGATAATGTGCCAAGAAAGAAGCAAGAAAAATATTAAGCTGGTTATTGTTTTAAAATTAATATTTTTTCTAAAAACTTCTTTAATGTCTAATAAAGAAACTCTTTCTGCTAAGAAGCTCATAAAAACATATAAAAGTGGAAATATCGGTAGAAGATATCTGATTCCAAGGTTAATTCTAGTTGAAAGAGCAAGTCCACATAAAACTAGAATCGGAAATAATAAAATAGCCTTTGCTTTATGATTTTTATGCTTTTCTGATTTCCAAAATATGAATATAGATAGTATAAAAGCCATTATTGGCAATGGTGTTTTTACCAAAAAAGCAATTAGATAATAATACCACCAGCCATTAGAAATTTCTCCTAAAAGAAAAGCGCTATGACCCCCGATTGCATGTTGTGAAACCATAAAGAAACCAAGAAAGTAATGTCCCAGCGATCTTAAAATTGGAATCTGAGATAGCCACAGTAAAAAATTTTTAATTGGTCCATCATCAAGACCAGCCTCGATTGATTTAGGATAAATATCTGCCGGCATGTTTATAGTTTGTACAAGGTAAACAATCCAAACAATAATCAAGGCTATTAATGCTGCTGAGAAAAAGCTTAACAGATAACCCAAAAATCTTCTAAAAATTCCAGCGTTAAAAAATCTGGTAAAAAGCAAATTACCTTTTTCGTATTTTTGTGGTCTGAGAGTAAGATAAATACCAACTAAGGCATAAGTAATAACTAAAATTGGAGCTGAAAATTTAGTTAATAAAGCAACGGCTAAGCTTATAGCAATCCAAAGTAATCTTTTTTTGGTTGGTTCTTCTAAAAAGAGCCATAAAAAATAAAGATTTATAAAAATAGTTGCCATAGCTCCTAAATCTGTGGTTATAAATCTTGAATGAGCGATTATATTGGCATCAAAGGCATATAAAGTTAAGGCGAATAAACCTGCTTTTTTACCATAAATTTTTTTAGCCCATTTATAAACAAAGAAACCTAAAAGTATGGATAGAAAAATTATTGGTAATCTGCCCAAGAATAACATTAAATCAGCATCATTACCTTCTTTATAAAGGAATTCTTCACCTTCAGACCATTGATTGTTCATCGGTCTCTCAAAATGATTATCAGGCAATTTTGGTTGAGGGTTAATTAAAAGCAACATTAAGCCAGAAGCAGTTTTAATAAGTGGTGGGTGTTCTGGGTTAAGTCGATAATCCCCGGTTGTTACATATGCATAGCCTGCTACTATATGAGGCATCTCGTCTCTAATAGCTGAGTCTTTAATTGAAGAAGTTATCATTACAAAGAACATGAATAGTAAGATAAAAGGTACTAAAAATTTATTGGAAAAAAGGATTTTTTTAATTTTTTCCATATTATTCTCCTGGTT
>CAZGIU010000079.1:0-1814 GCA_964526535.1 uncultured Candidatus Saccharibacteria bacterium
TTCATATTTTTTATTAGAAAATTTAATTCCTAATATATAACCTAAGATGATTCCTAAAATTAACTGAATTAAACCGAACCAGCGATCAAAAACTGTAAAATCAGCATAACTCTTAAAACCCAAAAATGGATTCCAACTTCCGCCTCTATTTGCCCAAAGAAGAACAGGTATTTCAATACCACCATGAATTATAATAGCAATTGCTATCCCCCAAAAAATCCCAATTAAACCTGGATTTATTTTCAAATTTTTATTTTTCATATTTTTATTATATCAAAAAACCGCCCCAAAGGGCGGTTTTAAGTGCTATTTATTCAGCTTTGGGCTTAGCAACATTAACGGTGATTTCTCTGCCGTCAAGTTCTTTGCCATTCATGCCGTCGATAGCTTTTTGAGCTTCTTCATCGGTAGCAAAAGTTACGAAGCCGAAACCTTTTGAGCGACCTGACATTCTGTCGGAAATAACGACAGCGTCGGTTACTTCGCCAAACTGAGAGAAAGTTTCTTTCAATCTGTCTGAAGTAACTGCCCAAGGTAAGCTACCTACGAACAATTTATTCTTTTCCATAAATCTTTCTTTTTAACATTAATCGACCCCGCTTGATTTCCTCGGGGCACTTAACTACACCCAAGCCTCAAACTAAAAAAATTATACCTAAACAAAGGCAAAAGTCAATAGCTTCTTTGAATAAAAATTTTAACAGCTCATAAACAACAATTGCTGGCCAGAAGATTGCCTTTAAGACACCAAAAAATTCCTTCCCAAAAAGAATTAGCAGTTTGAATATAATAAGCTAAAGCGTCTAAAAAAACCTAAACCATAAACTGCTCCTCCGCCTGCATTAGAGCTTTTGCACATAGAACCGCAAGATTTTTCCCATTTGTTAACTTTATTTTTAATTTTCTTTTCTAACTCTTCATCCCACTCAGCTTCAATGGTAGCTTTTTTAGTTGGCATTTTTTCTCCTTTAAATCTCCTTGATTAATAAAAAAATTTATTTCTTTTTTATGATTTTTAAGATATCAAATGAGTGTTCGTGAAAATAATCCTTGTCTAAAGTAAAGACAATCTTAGATTTGATGTTTTTAGCTAACAAATTTTTTATTGGCCAAGCTAAAGGCGAGAATAAATAAATTTTGTCAGGCTTTATTTTAGAAAAAACTTTTTATTGTTTATGGTTTTTTAACGGTTATTGTTGGAGGAATTCTGCAGGATTAGCTGAAAATGTTTTCCAGTTTTTTTTAGTAAATCTGTTAATTTTTATTGGTTTTTTACTGGTTTTTATAACCCTATTTATTAAAGAAAAAATCAAAAAACGAGACTAATAATGTCTTGTTTTTTTAGCTATTATTTATTGTGGCAATCGCAAGTGCAACCGCATTTTTTACGACCACAGCAGCCACATTGACTACAAGCCATTTTTGTATCTTTTGACATTACGCCATCCTAATACTTAGTTTATATTTTTTATTATAACAGCTCTATTAAATAAACAAAAAACCCGCAAGAAGCGGGTTTAAAGATAAACAAATCAAAAACAGACTCACATTCTTATTAATATCTGTTAATCCATCTAAATAACCAACCAAATAAACTAAAACCAGAAGTTTCTTCTTCAAGATAATCACTTAACTGCTGATTTTTTTCTTGTAATAGTCTAATCTGTTCTTGAATTTCCTGTTGCTCTGCTTCATTTTGTAATTGATTTTTCAACCTTTCAAGTTCTCTTATCCTATTTTCGTTTTGCACCATTTCCTGCTTTATTTTATTTAAAGCTCCAAAGTTTGCACCAATAAAGAATTTTGCAAAACCT
>CAZGIU010000080.1:0-1798 GCA_964526535.1 uncultured Candidatus Saccharibacteria bacterium
ATTTTTCATTTTACTTCTCTTAAAAGCCCTAAATTATACCAATTTGAGCCAAAAAGTCAAGAACTTAAAAGAAAGAATAAAAGTTAGACTTCTTTTTAAGCTCCCTCAAATGCTCTTCTTTTAGAGATTTAATAGCGTTTTTGTTTTTATCTATTTTCTGAATCAAAACTGAGCTATGGTCACCACTTAAAACATAAGGCAATATTACATAATCGGCGCCGGCGCCATATAAATCAAAGGCCTGGTGAGTTTGACCAGTGGCTACCATAACTATAATTTTAGAATTAAGCTTTTTGGCTTCTTTAATCAGAAAAAGATTAGTTTTTAAGTCAGGCACAGTTGAAATTAACATCGAAGCGCCTTTTAATTGCAATTTTTCAAATATTTCCTCGTCCTCTACATCACCATAAAGACAAGAAACATTATTACATTGCAAAGTTGAAATTACCTCTGGATCAAAATCAACTACTAAAACCTCTTTTTTCATTGACCTCAGTTTGTCGGCAATCCGGGAACCCATAACATGATGACCAACAATTACCACATGATCTTTTTGTGGCAAGCCCACCTCATCAATAAAAGATTCCAAATGAATGCTCTGCTTTTTTTCAGGAATTTTTATAAATTTTCTGATAAAACCATACAATTTTTCGCTGTGAATAATCATATAAGTAGAGATAGTAATGGTTATTATGCCTACAGTAGCAATAATTGAGACATCAGACTGGGTAATATGACCAAGTTTAAAGCCAGCAGCAGCCACAATTAAAGAAAATTCGCTTATTTGAGCCACTGTGATCGAGGCCAAAAAAGATGTTCTTTTTTTAAAGCCTAAAAGCGCCATTAAAATTATCACTATAAAAGGGTTACCAATTAAAACAAAGGTTGAAAAAATTAAAATATTTACTAAATTAGAGCCCAAGCTTATATCCATTTGTGTTCCTAAAAGCACAAAAAAGATAATAATAAAAAAGTCACGCAATGGTTTAACCTTGGCAATGATATCGTGGGTATAAGGCAGTGAAGCTAAGCTAACACCACCTAAAAAAGCGCCTATTTCTATAGTTAGCCCCAGATAAGTTACTCCAAAAGCCACCAAAAAACACCAAGCAATACTAGCTAAAAAAAGAAACTCTTGAGATTTAGCAATAAATCTAAAAATTATTGGGATTATAGTGTTAGAAAGAAAGGCAATAATTCCAAAAATAATACCCGCTTTAATAAAAACTTGAACAATATCTAAAATTATAGCTGTGTTGTCAGAATTTGGAGTTAAGCCAGCCAAAAAAATCAAGGCCAACAAAGCTACAAAGTCCTGAACTAATAAAAAACCAATGGCAATTTTACCGTACAAAGAATTAGTATCATGTTTTTCCGAAAGTAGCTTAACAATAATAATAGTTGAGGAAAAAGTTAGGGCAATAGCAATATACAGAGCCGGAATCAAAGAAAAGCCTAAAGCCAAGGCAATTAAAGTGCCAAAAAATCCCGTAAAAACAATTTGACCAATACCAGTAATTAAAGAAACTTTACCAAGAGTTTTAATTTTTTTGATATCAAGCTCAAGCCCAACCATAAAAAGCAGGAAAGCTATCCCCACTAAAGCTAAACCGTCTACAAGTTCTTTATTATCAAGCAAATTAAAAAAACTAGGGCCTAAAACAACCCCAGTTAAAATATAAGCCAAAATAATTGGCTGCTTTATTAAGTAAGCTATTAAAGCTAAGGTACAGGCCGTGATAATTATTAGACCGATTTCAAAAAAATAGGCTTCCATTGGGATTATTATAGCATAAAA
>CAZGIU010000081.1:0-1756 GCA_964526535.1 uncultured Candidatus Saccharibacteria bacterium
TTCGGAAATCGCAATCCGTACCTCTAAAACTTCTTCTGCGTTTTTAGTTTCGGCTTCGTTTTCTACTGTATTTATAATTTCTTCTGCTATATATATTTCGTGCATTTTATCTCTCCGTACAACTAAAACATGGGTCTATTGATGAAATTATTAAAGTTGCGTCCTCTTTTTTAGCACCCAAAAGCATTTCTCTAACTGACGGTAAGTTTACATAAGTTGGGGGACGGACTTTTACTCTTTCAGGGTGGTCTGAAGAGTTGGCCTTTACATAATGGAAAAGTTCGCCTCGTGGTGCCTCTACCCGACCAATTCCCTCGCCTGCTGGGACAAACACTCTTCCACCTGGAAGTTTGTAGTCGCCTTGAGGCATATTATCAATCGCTCTAAAAATTGTTTTGAAGCTTTCAGCTGTTTCTATAAATCTTAAGTAAATTCTAGAATAAACATCGCCACCAAATAAAATTATATACTGCTTATCTAAAAGTTCTTCGTAGGCTGCGTAGGGAGCATCTTTGCGAGTATCGATTTTAATGCCTGAGGCTCTGGCAGTTGGACCAACAGCTCCAAGCTCAACTGCTTTCTCATAAGAAAGCTTGCCCAAACCTTTAGTTTTTTTAATAATGTTTTTGTTCTTTTCAAAAAGCCCAACAAGTCGTTGTGTAATATCTTTATAAACCTCAACTTCTTTTTTGATTGGCCTTAAATTTGGAACATCTTTTAAGACTCCGCCAAAAGTATTTATTTCATACATTATTCGGCCACCAGTTAATTTGATTAATATCGACAAAATACCTTCTCGCAAATTAATAATTTCTTTTTTGGCTTCACTCATTCCAAGAACAGAGACAGAGAGATAAAGCCATAATAAATGAGAGTGGAGCCTTTCAAGTTCTGCGACGATTGTCCTTATATACAAAGCTTTTTTAGGAGGGTTTAAATTAGCTAAATCTTCAACGGCCTGAGTAAAAGCTAACGAATGAGTAAAAGAACAATAACCACATATTCTCTCTACTAAGCCTAAATTCTGGTAAAAATTCTTCTTGGTTGCTAATTTTTCAATACCTCTATGCAAAAAACCCAATCTAAAATCAGTTTCCTGAATAATTCCATTTTTAGTTTTATATTCAACTATAAAAGGCTCTTCTATTTCAGTATGCTTAGGTCCAAATTTAATAATTTTTTCGGCTTTCATATGAAATTAATTGCTCCAAAGCAAAGGTTTTTTTATTTGATTCTTAAATTCAATTTTATAAAATTCCCAAACTTCTCGCTCTATCCAAGAAACGTTGGGATAAAACTTAGAAATACTTTCAGCTTTTAAATTTTCTATTTTGGTTTTGAAAGTAAAAATTATTTTTTCTATTTCAAAGTGATAATAAAAGAAAATTTCACCTGCTGAATTCTCTAAACAAGTGGCTGTAATAAAACGAGCTTTATTTTTAATCAAAAGCTGACAGGTAATTGTCATCATTTTTTGTGGCAAAATTTCAGAATAAAATTTACCGCTCTTTTCTTCAAATTTAATGCCAAATTTTTTCATCATCTTGTTTAATTATAAAACATGAGGCATTCTTTGGCTATTGTTTTTTACCTCTTTTTCTTATTGACAAAAAAACTGTCTTGTGCTACGATACAGGGCTTCTAGTTTCACCTGAAACTAGTGTTCCTTAAATATATTTGCTTAAACCGAAAGAGGTGATTCAAGTGGAAACTGACCGGCCTAGCCGGCTCAAAGAAGCCATGGTGGTCTACAAAC
>CAZGIU010000082.1:0-1736 GCA_964526535.1 uncultured Candidatus Saccharibacteria bacterium
TGTTCTATCTAGAAAATGGGTAACACCCTTCACTTTTTAGATATACTTCAGCCGGAGTTAAATACCCGATTCCTTCATGAGGCCTCACGTAATTATAGTAACGTATAAAACTCCAATGTTCCTTGAAAAGATGAGACTCCAACCCATACGCTTTATGAAACGCCTCAATCTTTCCACATGTTGTAGGTCTCCTAACACTTGCAGTGATATGTTCAATTCCAAGCTTACCACAATGCCGATCAAACTCTGAAAGACCACCTCTAGCAGGCTTAAACTGAGTACCTTGATCAGTCAGAATCTGCTTAGGATAACCAAAACGTTTGACAGCTCGATCCAAAAGCAAAATAGCGTTTTCTCCCGTCGGATTCCAGATCTTGACTGAGCCAGTGATGAATCTTGAATGATCATCTTGGTAGCTAATCATCCAGTAATCATCATTGCAGAGTTTAAAATCAGCTTGCCAAAGACTATTGCAGTGTTCTCTTTGAAAACGTTTAGTTCCCCAAGTTTTTCGAGGTTGAGTTATTGGATGATTTAAGCCTGCTTCTTTGATTATCCGGTAAGCTTGGTTGTTATCTATGGTGAAGCCTTTGTGGCTGAGAGTTCCAGCTATCTTTTTTGGTCCCCACTCGTAGCGTTCCCTTAACTTTATCACTTTCTTTTTCAAGACAACATCGAGGTCTGGTCCTTTTGGGCGACCTCGAGGTTTTTCTTCTATGCCATTCCAGCCTTGGGTTTGGTAGCGGTTCCACCAGAAATAGAAAACTTTCCTGCTGATTTTGGCTTGTACACAAATCGAGCATACAGAAATGCCTTCTAAGCGTCGTCTAATGATCCATTTCCGAAGTTTATTCCAGTCTCGCTCCATTTATCGCACTCTCATCCAATATAGAGAGTGTTACCGAATTTCTAGATAGAACAATATCCAACAATTACCAAAAATGATATTACTACAGAAGCTATGTTAAAAAAACCTACTTCAAAGAGTGTCTGTTTTTTCCTTGAAATACTGATTTCTTGTTCTTACTCCAATTATATTATTTAGCAAGAAATATAGACGGCGCCAGATATTTTAAATAAGCGTAATTTAAAGATTAGAGCATTTACTTTTTTATTAGTTAGTTAAAGGTAATGACTAAGCCCTTTGCGAAAGATTTCATAAATGAAAAGACAATTAAGTAACGAAAACTCAGAAAACTTTTTAAACGTAAAAAGAAGATTGTCCTTTTCGAAATCGACAAGTGGTAAACTAGAATGAAAAAGAAAGGGCTATTCATCTTTGTCTTGATTCTAGCATTCTCAATTCCTATAGCTGCAGACGCCGCTATAGCTCAACCAACTGAAAACGCAACAGATGTAGCAGTTGGAGTTTGGTTAATTAACGTAGAGAAGGTGGATTTGGCTGCCAGCACTTATCGACTTGATTTCTATTTGTGGTTTAGATTTGACCCTTCAGAGATTAGTCTCAAAGAAATAAAAGAATTCGAATTTGTAAATGGTGCACCAACTAAGTATGAGATTTCAGCAGAAAACGGGTATTTAGAATACAGAATTAAGGGTGATTTCGTTAAGACTTTCGACTTCACAAACTATCCTTTTGAAAAACAAGAATTAAGTATTCAAATAGAACATAAAACATTTGATGATACTCAACTTATTTATGTGCCTGACACTGAAGAATCAAATATTGATCCTGAAGCTAATGTAGCAGGATGGAGTATTAACAGTTTTGAAGT
>CAZGIU010000083.1:0-1704 GCA_964526535.1 uncultured Candidatus Saccharibacteria bacterium
CCAAATAATTTATAGAAAAAACTTTCTTTATTGCCTTTACTGTCAGAAGAATTATCCAAGGATTTTATAAAAAGACCATCGGTAATTTCGGGGTAACATTTTTCTTTATTAAAAACTGTGGTATAAACTGTTACTTTATTATCATTTCTTACCAGATAACGAGCTAGCTCCAAAGCTTGCCTCTGAGTTCCGCCCGCTATATCTAAATTCCAAACAACTATTGCAATATTCATTATATAAGATTATATTCCTTAGCTATTTTATGAAACGACTCAATAATGTAGTCTAAATCTTTCTTTTCTAAGTATTGATGACAACCAATATAAAAAGCATTGTTGCCTATATACTCTGCATTGGGTAATTTACCAGCATATTCTTCTTTTAAGTGCGCATATGCTGGCTGTTGAGTTGGGATACAACCAAACAAAGGCCTGTTCTCAATTCCCAACTTTTCTAACTTATCTCTTAGCATTTTTCTAGAGACTTTCTTGTTATCTTTAATTACTAAAGGATAAGCGAGATAACTTACATTTTCATCATATTTGGGGAGTTGTAACCAATGACTATGTTCAATTAGTCCTTGGTTCAAATATTTTACATTATTTAGCCTTTTCTTTATTATCTCTTCTGCCTTTTCCAGTTGTATCAAAGCCAAGGCTGCCTGAAATTCCATTGTCTTAAAATTAAAACCAATTAAATCATGTGAAAAACGAGGGTCAAAGTCTTCTAAGTCGTTTTCATGTTTTTTTAATCCCGGACATTGACCTAATGCTCGTACACAAACAGGGCATTCACAGGCCCGACCTTGCGCTTTTAATTTTTTGGCTAATCTGTATATTTCTGGATTATTTGTTACTAAGGCGCCCATTTCACCTGCTTGAATATTGTGCGCAATATAAAAAGAATAGTCAGCTAATAATGCTTGTGACCCAGCTTTATTGCCTTTATAAATTGTTCCGTGCGCTTGAGCTGGGTCTTCAAAAACCGATAAACCATATTTTTTTGCTATTTCATTAATACGATCTATTTCTACTGAATAACCCATTAAGTCAACTGGCAATATAATTGAATATTTTTCTAAATCCTTTACATTTTTTAGATGATTCTCAATAGACTCTGGAGTTATTACAAATGTCTCTGGGTCTACATCAACATAAACAGGGGCTAAATTATTCAACGATATCGCAGATGAATCTGCTATATATGTAATAGGGGTTGTAATTACTTTTGAGCCATTTGGAATATTTTTATAATATTTCATCGCTAACAACCCAACCATCAAAGCACCAAACCCTGAGCTTGTTGCAACAGCATATTTAGTCCCTATGTATTCAGCCCATTTTTTTTCAAATTCTAAAACCTTGGGACCCTCAGATAAGCGTCCTGAGTCTAAAACTTCATTAATGGCTTTTTTTTCAGCCTCTCCTAATTTAAAATCACCGACTCTTATCTTCATTTAAATATTCTCCTTATTAAACAATTTTTCTAAAAGAATATTATACAATTTTTTATCATCATTATTGTAATATTTAAAAATATACATAAATACAAAAAAGCTAACAAAACTTAGTGTAATTAAAAAAATGGTTGTTAATAAATTCTGAGCCCAAGAATAAATCAAAAAATAAGTAAAAAGACCTTGCAAAATAGCTATAAAGTAAATATCCTTATTTTTTATTATCACTTCAAGACCCTTTAATCCTA
>CAZGIU010000084.1:0-1682 GCA_964526535.1 uncultured Candidatus Saccharibacteria bacterium
TATTCTTTCAGAAATTATCTTTTATTCAGCTAGAAAAATATTAGGCTCATCTAAAGATTTAAATAAAAAAAACTTAGAAAAAATAATATCGGAACTTAAAAATAAAAAATTTGGAAAAGAGTATCTTTTGCCTAATAAATTAAAGCTTATTTTAGATTACGATGCTTTAATACTATTGAAGGGTAGCCTTTTATATAATGGAGTTGCTACCAATTTTTTAAAGTTAGGTAATAATAAAGTGGATATATTTAATATTAATCTAAAAAAAACCAACAGATTCCTTTCAAAAGGATATAATTTAAGTTTTGTTGATTTAAGCTGGCCACTTAAAATCCGCTCTTACTTGCCAGGTGATAAATTTAAGCCAAAAAGGGCGACAGGTAGCAAAAAAATAAAAAATTATTTTATAGATAAAAAAATTCCCAGAACTTTAAGGAAATCTATCCCATTGATAGTTGACTCAAAAAATGTTATTTTGGTTATTCTTGGAATAGAAGAACCAAGTTTAGTTTTGGAAAAATCAATAAAAAAAGATACAATTTTAAATATAACTTTTAAGGAGATAAGTAAGTGAAAAAAATACCAAAGAATTTTATTTATTTAATAGCCGCTATTTTAACTATTAGCGCACTTTATACTTTTTTTCTGCCACAAGAAGAAGAGCAAAAACAAGTAGATATTAGTAATATAGTTACTCAAGTTAACGAAGGCAAAGTTGAGAAGATTGTTGAAGAAGGCTCAACTTTAACGGTTATTCTAAAAGATGGCGAAAAATTAGTTGCTGAGAAGAATCCAAATGATTCTTTAGTTTCTGATTATGGGATTGATCCTCAAAAAGTTGCTATTGAGTATAAACAGCCAACTGATAATTCTTTTTGGTCAGATCTTTTATTAACTTTATTGCCATTTGCTTTAATAGTTGGTTTCTTTTTCTTAATTATGCGTCAAGCATCTATGGGCTCTAATCAGGCATTAAGTTTTGGTAAGTCTAAAGCTAGGCTTTTTGCGGCTGACAAAAAAAAGATAAACTTTAAAGACGTGGCTGGCTCCAAAGAGGCCAAGGAAGATTTAATGGAGATTGTTGAATTTCTTAAAAGTCCTAAAAAATTTATTAATATGGGAGCTAAAATCCCCAAAGGTGTTTTAATGGTTGGTTCTCCTGGAACTGGTAAAACTTTAATGGCTAGGGCTGTGGCAGGTGAAGCTGGAGTTCCCTTTTTCTCAATTTCTGGTTCAGAGTTTGTAGAAATGTTTGTGGGTGTTGGCGCTTCTCGGGTAAGGGATTTGTTTCAGAAAGCCAAAAGAAATGCTCCTTGTATAATTTTTGTTGATGAAATTGATGCTGTGGGTCGACAAAGAGGTGCTGGTTTAGGAGGCTCTCATGATGAACGTGAACAAACCTTAAATCAAATTTTGGTTGAAATGGATGGTTTTGATACTAACACCAACGTTATTGTAATTGCTGCTACTAATAGGCCAGATGTTTTGGATCCAGCGCTTCTTAGACCAGGTCGTTTTGACAGAAGAGTTACTTTGGAACTTCCAGACATCAAAGACAGAGTAGAAATTCTAAAAGTTCATGCTAAAGATAAGCCAATAGCCAAAAGCGTTGATTTGAAAAAAATAGCTCAAAAAACTTCAGGCTTTTCTGGTGCTGATTTGGCTAACTTAATGAATGAAGC
>CAZGIU010000085.1:0-1667 GCA_964526535.1 uncultured Candidatus Saccharibacteria bacterium
GCCAAAACAGAAGTAATACCAGACAAAGGATCGACTTCTTCAAAATTAACAAAAGTTTTAATTGGCAAAACATCGTTTTTGTTGAGAATAATTTCCGTGCCAACCACATGATAATCAGAAAAGTCTCTTTCAGTATAATCGGTGACTTCTTCAAACTCAGCCTTAGAATATTGAGCGTAAATTTGTCCCTCAATAAAATCTTTTAAATGAACTGGTGCCCAAACATAAAAAGAAATCTTTTCCGAAGAAGAAGCAATTTCAAAACTTATATGTTCTTGTAATGAACCTTCTTTATTCCTTTCAGCAAGTGGCTTAAATATGCCATGCAATGAAGCAAACATTTGCTCAGCTGCTAAAGGCCCTTTCTCGTTTTCTTTAGGCACAGAAATTCTAATTAAACGGTAATCCTGACCCTCAAGCCATTCCCTAATCCTCTTGGTCTTATAGGCCTTAAAAAGAAAAACAGGTACAGCTATCCAAGAAGTAGCAAATAAAATTAACCAAACATATTTTAACAGGGAATTAAATATTTGATCCATGATTAATCTTTAAGCCTATAAACAGACCTTTCGACCCTAATGAATTGAGGTTTTTCCTGTAAGTTAAGCAAAATAGTATTCTTTTTAACAAATCTTTTATCCAAAACCTTTTCAATTATTTCTTCTTTATGCATGGGCCGATTAGCTTCTTTAAACATCTCCTCCATTACATCAGCCACTGTACCGGGTTTGTAGCCCCATTCTTTGAGTGCGTATAAACCCCTGCCAACCAAAACAAACCTATTGTCCCTTATAAGTTCATTATGAACAGCTTCTACGCTAATTTTTTTATAATTTTTAAATTTTTGCCCAAGCATTAATTCTGTTAATTTTTTATAGTGAAGAGGTTTTTTTATTTTTTTAAAAATTACGTAAGCCCGATCTCTGGTATTTTTAGGACATATCACTCCCCAAGTCATTAAGCCAAACTTACCTTCTATATCTTTACCAATATTATTTGAAATCAAAACAATAGAAGCTATTAGTTTTTTATTCTCAATGTTAGAATTTTTAAATGCCTGAATAATAACATTAAGAACAACTGGAATCCTTTCATTCGCTAAAAAATTACGGATTTTTCTCTCAGCTTCATTTATTACTGAAAGGTTTAAAGTTCTAAGGTGCCAAGATTTTTTAAAATCTTTATTTTCTATTTCTTTTAAGTCAGTATTTGAATTTAGAATTAAAAATAAAAGAGTTTCTTCTTCTTGACCACTTGCCTTAGTTTTTAAAACCAAATCTTTAAAAGAAACAAGACCACCTTCTTGAGAAATTAATGATTTAACTTTATTTAAATAATCTTTAAGATTATTATCAATCGATAATTTTTTGAAAATAGTTTTTTCAATCTGACGAATTCTTTCCCTAGTTACACCAAAGCGCTTCCCTATTTTTTCAAGGGTCTCTCTTTTATGACTATTTAAGGAGAAACGTCTTATTAAAACTTCTCTCTCTTTTTCGTTTGAAAGAGCAGAAAATATAGTCTCTTTTAATTTGGGGAAATTTACTTTAAATGACATAAGTTTAAAAATTTACCTTTTCTCATATTTTATCATAATTAACTAAAAAAGTCAATAAATAAAGGTAATGTGTACACACATTTTGCACTCCTTGGGCTCGAATTAGCTA
>CAZGIU010000086.1:0-1649 GCA_964526535.1 uncultured Candidatus Saccharibacteria bacterium
GGCACCGTTACAACACTTAGAAGATAAGCAAATGCTACACCAACCAAACCAAACGGTTTAATTAAAAAGAATATTAAAATAATATTTAAAATTGCATTTATAGAGGCATACATTGCGGTAACTTTTGATCTACCCGAACCCATTACTATATAAAAAGGAATGGCACTATAAGCTAAAAGGTAGTAAGTAGCTATTAGAAGAAGGAAAACCAATGAAGCCTCTTGAGCAAACTCAGGACCCAACCAATAGTATATAAATTTCCAATAAAAAACAGCTAAAGAGGTAACTCCCGCGGTAATTAACATAATAATGAGTCTAAAAGACCTAAAATACATATGTTGCATTTTTTCTTTTTCTTGATTACCTTGAAGTTCGCTTGATAAAGGGAAAATAATACCTGTCAAGGCTGCAACAACTCCATGAATTTTTTGAGCTAAATTGCTAGGCACACTATAATAAGCAACACTATTTATACCCAAAATTGCCCCTACAATCATTTTATCTAAGTGAAAAAGTATTGTGCCCGATAAAGATGTTATAGAAGCGTAGCCACCAAAGCTGAACATTGATTTTATCAGCTTAAAGTCGTAATTAAGGTTAACTTTAAATTCTTTAATTATTTTCTTTGAAATAATAAAATAGATAAACCCCGTAAGTATATTAAGTACAAAACCCAAAATTACCATCTCTTTTAAGCCAAAATTTAGAGAAAGAAGCAGTATAATACCTGTCACATTAAAGGTTGTTATAAATATAGCAATTTTGGTGCTTAAGTCGTATCTTTGTATTGCTTTAGGAATAATTGCTAATGCTCCAACTGATATATTAATTGGGAAAGATAGCGCTAAAAAATAAAAGGTAAATCTTGCTATATCAATATACTGAGGACTTATTTTTAAAATACTTATTAAAGGCTCGGTAATGACAACAATTATTAAGGCTCCTGCTAATCCTATAATGCTATATGCGGCCAAGGCTGCCCCTAAATTTTTATTTATTTCTTTGTATTTATTTTTTGCAAAATATAAAGAAACATTTTTTAAAAGAGCTGCTGTCATTCCTAAATCTAAAAAAGCTAAAAAACCAATAAAAAGTGATGACAAAGCATAAATACCATAAAGCTCTATGCCTAATTTACTAATAATAAAAGGGGTGGCAAAAAAGGCTAATACAATCGGCCATAGGTATTCGATTAAACCAGCAAAAGAGTTTTTTATAGTTTTTTTTGCTAAATTACTCAAAACTAGTTTTCTTCCCTAAATTTAGTATACCAACCAATTGTTTTTTTTAATCCTTCGTCAAAATTTGTTTGAGCTTCAAATCCAAATTCTTTTTTCGCTCTAGTTGTATCAAGCTTACGCCTAGGCTGACCATTGGGCTTAGAAGTATCCCAGACTATTTTTCCCTCAAAACCCATAAGCTCAACTATCTTTTCAGTCAAATCTTTAATTGATATTTCAAAACCTGCGCCCAGATTAACTGGGTCTGATTTATTATATTTTTCTGTGGCCATTATAATGCCACGAGCTGCATCTTCTACATAAAGAAACTCTCTAGTTGGGGAACCGTCTCCCCAAGCTACAACCTCTTTTTCATTATTTTTTTTAGCATCATAAAACTTTTTAATTAAAGCTGGGATAACATGGGAA
>CAZGIU010000087.1:0-1622 GCA_964526535.1 uncultured Candidatus Saccharibacteria bacterium
AAAATAGCCGATGGGAAAAATTATCAATAAGCTTAAAGAGCCTAAAAATTTAATATTATTGGTGATTTTACTAGCTGTTTTTTTTAGATTTTATCAGCTAGAAAATGTGCCGCCTGGTCTATATCCAGACGTAGCAGTTAACGGAACCAACGCTATAGAAGCCAATGAAACTGGCAACTATAGAATTTTTTATCAAGACAATAATGGCCGTGAAGGTCTGTTTATAAATCTAATAGCTTTGTCTTTTAAAACCTTTGGGGTTGGCATTTGGCAGCTTAAGTTAGTTGGGGCTATTTTTGGAGTCTTGGCTGTTTGGGGAATCTATCTTTTAATAAAAGAGATGTTTGGCCACAAAACGGCTCTTTATGGCTCATTATTTATGGCAACTTCTTTATGGGCAGTAAACTTCTCTAGAATTGGTTTTAGGGCAAATATGGTACCTTTTATTATTGTTTTTGGTTTATATTTTCTAATAAGAAATTATCAAAAACCAGACAAGCCAATTATTGACTATGTTTTGGCTGGCTTAATTATGGGATTAGGATTTCATACTTATATTTCCTTTAGAATTGCGCCAATAATTCCAATACTTTTATTTATTTATACTTTTTTTGCTAACAAAGAACTTTTCAAAAAATCTTGGAAAAAATACTTGATATTCTTTTTGTCAATGGCTTTAATTGCCTTGCCCATGTTTCTTTATTTTCAACTTAATACTTCAGAAGCAATTGTTAGGACAGGACAAGTATCAATTTTAAACCCTGAAGTTAATAAAGGTGACTTAATTGGCACAAAACTCTAGGAATGTTTCATTTTAAAGGAGATCCAAATTGGAGACATAATTTCTCTGGCCTGCCAGCTTTAAATTTATTAGTCGGAGTCTTTTTTATTATAGGTTTACTTTTTTTAGTAAAAACATTTTTTTCAAAAAAAGACGATTTTAAAAACAAAACCTCTGCTTGGGTTTTAGGTTCAACCTTTTTTGCTATGTTAATACCAGCCATTATGACAGAAGAAGGCATGCCTCACTCATTAAGAGCTATTGGCTCAATGATACCTACTTATGTTTTTGCAGGTTTAGGAGCTTTTTTATTTTTTAAGTGGCTCGCTAATAAATATACTAAAATTACCAAAATGTTAATTCCTATAACCTTGTTTCTAATAATTTTATTTGATATGGTTTTATATTTTCAGGTTTGGGCTAAAAAACAAGAAGTAGTTGATCAATTTACAACCAATTTCGTGGAAATGGGCAAATTTCTCAATAATCAGCCAACCAATTACAAAAAATATCTTTTAGTTAATAATGGACACACTATTTTAGAGAATGGCTATCCGGTTAACGGAGAAACAATTAGATTTATCACTTACGGTAAATCAGAAATAACTTATCTAAAAGTTAGTGACTTAGATAATTTAAAGATAGAATCTAGTGCCATTATCATACCCTTGGAGCATTCGGAAGAGATATTAACCAAAATAAAAGAAAACTCAAACTTAAAAATTCTTACAACAGAGGTAAATACTTTAAATCCAAGAACTTCATTTAAAATTTATATAACTGAACAACCAGGAGAATAATATGGAAAAAATTAAAAAAATCCTTTTTTCCAATAAATTTT
>CAZGIU010000088.1:0-1618 GCA_964526535.1 uncultured Candidatus Saccharibacteria bacterium
GTCTCGCATTTCACCAACCAAAACCACATCAGGGTCTTCTCGTAAAGCAGAACGTAGGGCCTTACCCCAACCAATCGTATCCATATGTAACTCTCTTTGATCAACAATAGCTCGCTGAGATGTATGAACATATTCAATTGGATCTTCAATGGTAATTATGTGAACTGATTTTTCTTGGTTAATTTTTTCTATCATAGCAGCTAAAGTAGTTGATTTACCATGACCGGTTGGACCAGTAACTAAAACAAAGCCTTGAGAAGGTTCTGTAAATTTTTCGCAGACTTTAGGCAAGCCCAACTCTTCTAATTTTTTAATTTTAGTAGGAATTAAACGAAGAGCTGCTCCAATTGATCCGCGCTGATAAAATACATTAACCCTAAAACGACCTTCATCTTCTAAGCTAACTGAAACATCAAGTTCTTTTTCAGCTTCAAAATATTGTCGCTGTTCTTGGGTAATCATTGAAAAAATAATTTGCTCAGCAATAGGTTCTGTTAAAATACCATATTCCTTAAGTGACACTAAGCTGCCATCAATTCTTAAAGTTGGATAAGTGCCAACAATTAAATGCAAGTCTGAAGCCCCCCTGGAGATAGTAATTTCTAAAAGTTCTTCAGCTGTGGGGATTTTTTTAGTTGTGCTTTGAGCAATTGCCATAATTATTTTCCTGTTACTCTTTTAACCTCTTCTAAGGTTGTTAGACCTTCGGTGGCCTTTAGTAAACCATCTTGATAAAGAGTAATTATATTTCTTTTATTAAAATAACCTTCTTGTTTGTTAGCTTGATTATACCTTAATAACTCTTTAAAGTCATGATTTTTAGTGATTACTTCAAAAATTCCTAAATGACCAAAAAAGCCAGTTTGATCACAATTATGACATTGATGAGGTTCGAACTTTTTAGCAATTACTTTGTTTAAAGTCGAATTTTTACCTAATTCAATACTTATTTTTTCTATTTCTGAATCTGAGAGATCAGTTTTAATGTGACAATTAGCACAAAGCCTTAGAACTAAACGCTGATTAATTATAACTTTAACATTATTCAAAATTTTTTCTTTTTCTATGCCCATTTGTTCGAGATGATTAAACACAGCTAAGCTGTCTTTTAAGTTTAAGGGAGCGATAATTGTTTTACCTTTTGAACTGGCTTCAAAAACAAGATCCAGGGTTTGAGAATCTCTTATACCTTCAATTAAAATAACGTCATAATTATGAAACAATTTTTTAAAAGCCAAGCTAAAGGTTAAGCCTTTAAGTGGTTCAACTTCCACCTGATCAACTCCTTTAAAATAACAATCAATGGGTCTTTCTAAAGTTAAAATTCTTTTATTCTTTTCTTTAAAAAGTCTTAAAAGAGCATACATAGTGGTTGTTCTGCCAGAACCTTCGGGTCCGGTAACAAAATAAATGCCTGAATCATCCTTTGTTTCTGATAAAATTTCTTCTTGTTGTTGGAGTGAAATACCTAAATTTTTTAAGGTATAACGTTGTTGATCGATCTCATCTATTTCAATATTAATTTTTTCTCCAACTGGTAAAGGAAAACTAGTAACTAAAAAACGGAAAAATTTCTGACCGTCGACTAAACTAAAATCACCATAACGATGAACATGAC
>CAZGIU010000089.1:0-1616 GCA_964526535.1 uncultured Candidatus Saccharibacteria bacterium
GGCCTTTCTTTCATAATTTCTGAAAGTGCCTCTTCACCATTGTTAGCGATTTTTACTTCAAAACCCTCGGCGCCTAAAGTAGTGTTATACAAATCACATAAATCTTTGTCGTCGTCTACTAATAAAATTTTCTTAGCCATAAATTTCTCCTTTTTTATAGTATAACAATTTTGAAAAAAACAACAATCATACTAAAGATTAGCAACCAAATTTTCCAATTCTTTTGAATTTAACTTTTTGATTTTTTTATTTTTGTTTTTGGACAATTTTACAGATTTTGTTTTTTTAGAAACCGGTAAACTAAAATAAAAAGTAGATCCTTTGCCCAAAGAACTTTCTACCCAAATTCGACCCTTTTGCATTTCTACAATCTGATGAGAGATATAAAGACCAAGGCCAGTGCCTTTGGTTTTTTTTGTCTGCCAGTTTTCCGCTCTATAAAATTTATTAAAAATAAACCGCAGATCTTCTTTGGAAATACCTATGCCCTTATCCTTAACAGCTAAAGTAACCAAGGATTTATCCGATGAAACCTCTACTAAGATTTTACCTTTTTCAGTAAATTTAATAGCATTGGTAATTAAATTAACTATAACTTCTTTGATTCTTTCTTTATCTGCTAATACTTTAGGATTTTTCTTGTTATCTCTTTTTAACTCTAATTTAAGTCCTGATTCCTTGGCTTTCTTTGAAAGCTCAGCGACTGTTTCTTCAGCTAGTGAATATAAATCTAACTTTTCTTGGTTTAAAGTCATTTTATTTCTGTCCAAGCGAGAAACATCAAGCAAATCAGTTATTAATTGCTCTAAAGCTAGGGCACTATTATGAGCTTTTTCTATAAAAATTCTGGTTTGTTCATCATATTTAAGCTTGCTGGGATTATTAAGAATATAAAAAAGATAACCCTCCATAACCGTTAAAGGAGTTCTTAATTCGTGAGATGAAACAGCTACAAATTCCATTTTTTGTTCCTCTATCTCCTTTTCTTTAGTTATGTCACGAAAAATAACTATGGCACCGTTAACCTTGTTGTCGCCCTCAAAAATAGGAGCAATATTAACATAAAGCTTCATCTGTTCATTGTCTTTTTGAATTAAAAGATCTGAACTTTGATATGGTTTGCCCGTTTGGATAACTTGTTTAATTGGATCAACATCTTTTAATTCAGAATCTTTGAAGGGAATAATTTCTGTTATTTTTTTATTGATAATAGGATTATGCCAGTTAAGAATATTTATAGCTGCTGTATTAGAGGTATTAACTTTTTCGTCTTTATCAACGGCGAAAATACCGTCACCAATATTATCTAATAAAGTTCTGAGGTTTTTAATAGCTGATAAAGTATTTTCTGCTAATCTTTTAATTTTTTCTTTCTCTTGTCTTTCGCTTAGAGCCCGGAAAGCGAAAAACCTCATAACAGTAGCTGATGCTAAAACTGAATAAATCTGAATCAAAGTTCTAAAAACAATTACTTCTTGGCTAAGAAATTGTTTTGCTAAAACTAAATTAGAAAATAAAACTGAAATTGTTATTAAGGAAACTATTAAAACATAATGGCGAAACCTGAGGGCAAAAGCATTAACTGCAATTAAAACAATAAAAAGTACGAAATAAAA
>CAZGIU010000090.1:0-1596 GCA_964526535.1 uncultured Candidatus Saccharibacteria bacterium
GTGTTAATGACAACAAGTATAACCCAAAGAAACATCATATTATTTCTAATGCTTCGTGTACTACTAATTCCCTGGCCCCAATTGTTAAAGTCTTAAATGATGAATTCGGAATTGAGGAGGGTTTTATTACTACTATTCATTCTTATACAGGTGACCAGAATTTAGTAGATGGTCCTCATAAAGATTTGCGACGCTCAAGAGCTGCAGCTGAAAATATAGTGCCAACTAAAACCGGAGCCGCTAAGGCTATCGGTGAAGTGGTCCCAGAGTTAGCCGGTAAATTAGATGGCTTAGCCGTCAGAGTTCCATCTATGGTAGTTTCTTTGACTGACTTGGTTTGTAATCTTAAAAAAGAAACATCAGTTGAAGAAGTTAACGCTCTTTTTAAGAAAAAAGCTAACAAAGGTAATTTTAAAGGGGTGCTTGAGTATTCAGAGGAACCATTAGTCTCATTTGACCTTAGGAAGAATAATTTTTCATCAATTTTTGACGCCCCTTTAACTAAAGTTATTGGTAAAACAGTTAAGGTTTTTGCTTGGTATGATAATGAATGGGGTTACTCATCAAGATTGGTTGATTTGGTTAGAAAGGTTTAATGCCTAATATATTTTCATTAGATAAAAAATATGCTTTTTTAGCTATTTCAAAAGTAGCTAAGCTTAAAAGTTCTCAAATAATTAATAGAGTCAAAATTTCTGGTTTACGTGGTCGGGGAGGGGCCGGTTTTCCCACTGGCATTAAGTGGGCGGCAGCTTTTTGCGGTAATGATCCTGAAAAATATGTTATAGCTAACGGCCATGAAGGTGAGCCTCCAACCCTTAAAGATATGTTTCTCTTGGAAAATTTTTCCCACTTAGTTTTAGCTGGCATGATTATTGCTGCTAAGACCATTGAGGCTAAAAAAGTTTATTTAGTTATTAATAAAAAATATACTAAGGCTCGAAAAAATTTTCTCAAAGAAATAATTTTTTTTGAGAAAAAAGGACTTTTAAAAAATCTTCAAGTTAATGTTATAGAAGCTCAAAACTACTATGTTGGTGGTGAAGAGTCTTCCTTGATAAATGAGATAGAGGGTAAAAGAATAGAGCCTCGATTAAAATATCCTTTAGTTTGTAATAGTGGCTTATTCGGTAAACCTACTATTGTTAATAATGTTGAAACATTGGCTAACTTACCATTTATCTTTAATGAGAGAATAACTAGTTATAAAAAACTTGGTTCTAAATATTCACCGGGTAAAAAATTGGTTACTATTTCCGGAGCCGTTGAAAATCCCGGTGTTTATGAAATAGAACTAGGCATGAAATTAAAAGATGTAATTTCTTTAGCCAGTTCAGATTTTAAAAACATTAAATTTGTATTAACCGGTGGTTTTTCTGGCACCGTGGTTTTACCTTCTAAATTTAACACTCCTTTTGAGTTTGATTCTTTTACTGATGGAGTCTTTTTGGGCTCAGGAACAATTATTGTTTACGATAAAAAAGTTAATCTTAAAGAATGTCTAAAATCATGGCTTGGTTTTTTTAAACAGGAATCCTGTGGCCAGTGTACTCCCTGTCGGGAGGGCTCTTTTAGGCTTTGGGAAATTGTTAATAA
>CAZGIU010000091.1:0-1589 GCA_964526535.1 uncultured Candidatus Saccharibacteria bacterium
TGTGGTAACTAAGGACGGTAAACCACACTCAGCTATTATTGATATAAATTACTTAGAGCATTTACCAGAAATGGAAAATGCCGGTAAAACCAAAAACATCAATGAAATGAAACAACCAGAAGCCGAAGCCTATGATGATTTTTCGGTTAAAACCAACAAAGAAGAGTCTGTTGCACCCCAACCTCAAATAGAGACACCAACTACACCAGAGACTTTTCAAGATCAACCAGAACAAGCTCAACTATCATCACAAACAGAACTACAACAACCACCCATTCAACCTACACAATCAGGTTCAGATATTTTAAATGATAATGTCGGACCATGGAGAGCTCCAGAAACACCAAGTTCAAATAATCCCAACAATAATAAGGAACCCCAGGACCTAGATATCTAAAAAAAGCAGCTTTAGCTGCTTTTTTTTAATCAAAATACAGGTTATAATTAAAAACAATGCTGTATAATCTTTTTTTAATTTTATTACTAATTTTTATAGCTATTTTTACATTAATTGCCGGTATTAGTGGGGCTCCTTCTGTACTAAGCCCAAAAAAAATAACTCCCAAAGTAATTAAAGCTTTAAAAATTAAAAGGGGACGAATTTATTATGACTTAGGCGCCGGAGACGGCAGAATACTAAAAGCTATGGTTAAAAATAATGGAGTAGCTATAGGTTTTGAATATACCCCATTTACCTATCTTTTAGCTAAACTAAAGACTTGGGGCAAAAAACATAAAAATATTAAAGTTTTATGGAAAAATTTTTACAAAACTCATTATAAACACGCTCATGGTATATTTTGCTTTTTATCGCCTCAGGCCATGATGCGCTTAGAAGAAAAATTTGAAGAAGAATTAAAAATAGGTAGCCGGGTGGTTAGCTATGCCTTCCCTCTACCAAATAAAAAACCAAATCAAATTATAAAAACGAAAGGTTGTGCATATCTTTATGTCTATGAATACTAAAAATAAAAAACTAACAATAAATATAATCTCTGAAACCCCTTTTTATCCCAAAGGACACGGAGTTCATACTGCTTTTGTGGAAATGGTTGAAGCTTATAAAAAATTAGGACACAGGGTTTTAATAAATTCAGAAGAACCGGCTGATATTACCCATTGTCATACTATTGGACTTTATTCCCTAAAAAAAATTAAGAAATATAAAGGTAGGGTTGCTATCTCGGCGCACGTAATACCTGATTCTTTTGTAGGTAGCTTAGTAGGAGCAAAATTGTGGTTACCTTTAGCCAAAATATATCTTAAGTATTTCTACAATAAAGCAATGATGATAATAGCTGTCTCTCCTCAAGTTAAAGAAGAATTAGATAGCTGGAATCTTAAAGGCAATATCTATTATGTACCAAATGCTGTTAATATGAATAAATTCAAAAGAAATGAAAAAGAAAGAGCTGATAGACGTCAGAGGCTTAATTTGTCAGAAAAAGATTTTGTAGTTGTTAATACTGGTCAAATTCAACCCAGGAAAGGCATTCAAACCTTCATAGACACTGCTAAAAAAATGCCAGCAATAAAATTTGTTTGGGTTGGTGGAATTCCAATGAAAAAATTTGCCTCAGATTATCAGG